>JAZFRV010000220.1:0-2309 GCA_036445875.1 Anaerolineales bacterium | reverse complement strand
AGGGTTCAACATAAAAGATACATTCCTTGATAATAACGATGAAACCGGGTTTTCCAAATTGATACGAGAATTAATTTTCTCAAAATATCTTGATATCTACCACATCGAGCGGTACCGACATAGATTATCAGTTGATGGCCAGCCACTTCATTATTTTGCAGTTGCGGGTAGAAAAAAAGCAGCTATTTCACCAGAGTTTTTGGAATCAAAAGGAATTTCAATCTGATGTTTCTAGCTATCAGCACCAAGGTTCTGTGGCCTTGGGATATTTAAATCTTGATGTATTCAATTCAAACCACGCTGAGGAATGCAGCCGCTCTTTCCCTACCTCTTCAACACGGCCAAGTTTATAATACCTGAAGGAATTTCTTCTTGAGGTCCCTTTGATGAATCCTATAGTGGATTCGATACGTATCTATGATTACCCTTGACCAAGTCAGTAAATCTTATGATGGAATTTCCAGAATCATAAATAACCTTTCCTTCGAAGTACTGGAAGGAGAAATCCTGATGCTCCTAGGGTCTTCTGGTTGCGGGAAATCAACAATACTTAAAATGATCAATCGTTTGATCGATCCGACAGAAGGAAGGATATACCTGGATGGAAAGGATATTCAGCAACAGGACCCGATAGAACTTCGACGTTCCATAGGATACGTTTTTCAGGGCATCGGCCTGTTTCCGCATCTGTCTATTCGAGAGAATATTTCCATGGTGCCACGCCTTATAGGTTGGCCCGAGGACCGGATAAACAACCGGTACCGTGAACTGCTTGAACTCGTACAGCTGTCTCCCGAAATCCACGCCGATCGATTTCCCGATGAACTATCAGGCGGCCAGCAACAGCGCGTAGCCGTTGCCCGTGCTTTGGCGGCTGATCCGGCTTATCTCCTGATGGACGAACCTTTTGGAGCACTTGATGCAATCACAAGGGATTCTCTCCAGCAGGAATTTCTGGAGTTGAAACAACGTTTGAATAAAACGATTATTTTTGTCACTCACGATATTGTTGAAGCCGTCACTTTAGGCGACCGTATCGCCATCCTCCACGAAGGGCAACTGGAACAAATCGGGACCAGTGAAGAAATCCTGGAAAATCCTGCCACAGATTTCGTTCGGGAACTATTTGCGAAATCTGTCAAGTCCTGGAAGGGGTTCAAAAACATTTTGTAATGAAGACTACATCCTTGACAGATTACATTATCGAACGCCTGCCAGAGATTTGGCAGCGCATCGGGGAGCACATTTTTCTTACAGGAATATCGACTGTGACTGCGGTGCTTGTCGGCATTCCTCTGGCTATTTTGGCTTTCTACCGACCCGGGTTGCGCGGTCCGCTTTTGGGAGTAGTCAGTATTTTACAAACGATCCCCAGTCTGGCAATGCTGGTCATTCTTTTGGCCCTTTTCCAGAAAATCGGAGTAATACCGGCAATCGTTGCGCTCATTCTCTATGCTCTACTCCCTATAGTTCGGAACACTCTGGCCGCGCTTCAGGGAATTGCTCCGGAGATCATCGAAGCGGCCCGGGGAATAGGCATGACAGAATGGCAAAAAATGCGACTGATCAGGATCCCTCTGGGAATTCCAGTAATTATGGCGGGCATTCGGACTGCCTCGGTAGCGGGAGTTGGTATCGCAACTCTCGCAGCATTTATCGGGGCAGGAGGTTTGGGCGAATTTATTAATCGCGGTCTGGCTCTTTCCAACACTCGGCTGATTTTTCTTGGTGCGATTCCTGCGGCACTACTGGCCTTGCTGGTGGATTTCGTGCTGGGTTTCGTAGAAAAGGTTTGTGATCCTAAACGAAACAGACATTGGTCCCACCGGTTTCATTTTGCCTTGAAACTCTCCATAGTTCTGATTCCTCTTTTCCTTTTGATCCCCGTTTTTATAAGTTCCCCCCCCTGGTCCTCGCAAACAGCAGGATCTTCTGAAAAGAATGAAACGAAAAGTATTAATGTCGTCCGCATTGCATCAAAAAATTTTACAGAACAGCATATCCTCGCCGAAATGATGGCCCAGATGATTGAAAAACGAACTCACCTTTCCGTGGATCGCAAGTTCAACCTGGGTGGAACAATTATTTGCCATCAGGCTTTAAAACGGGGGGAGATTGATCTGTACGCGGAATACACCGGAACAGGCTTGATGGCCATTCTGAAACTTCCTGCAATGAACAATCCCGATGAAGTATATCATCGTGTGTCAGAAGAATATCTAAACCGATTCAATCTGGTTTGGTTGGAACCCTTCGGCTTCAATAATACCTATACCCTCACCGTCCGAAAGCAGGACGCCGTGCAAAAT
>JAZFRV010000219.1:0-4127 GCA_036445875.1 Anaerolineales bacterium | reverse complement strand
AACTCCTCCCAACTCCTGAATTTTCTTAAAGTAATCATAAGCCTGCTTTTCCATTTCATTGGTTAACGCTTCAAGAAAATAGGATCCTCCCAGGGGATCCACGCTGTTTATCACTCCGGATTCCTCTGCAATAATTTGCTGGGTCCTCAGGGCGATGGTAGCTGCGTGCTCAGATGGCAGAGCAAGCGCTTCATCCATACTGTTCGTATGCAAGGATTGAGTTCCTCCCAGAACAGCTGCCAAAGCCTGCACAGCGACCCTGACGATATTAATCTCTGGTTGTTGAGCCGTCAGGGAGACACCTGCTGTCTGGGTGTGAAAACGCATTAACCAGGAACGAGGATTCTCTGCGTTGTAAGTGTGGCGGATTTCTTTTGCCCAAATTCTTCTTGCAGCCCGGTACTTTGCGATTTCCTCAAAAAAATCGTTGTGTGCATTAAAGAAAAACGACAGGCGGGGAGCAAATTCGTCGATAGTTAGACCTCGATCGAGTGCCCAACGGACATATTCAAACCCGTCTGAAAGTGTAAATGCCAATTCCTGGGCGGCGGTTGCTCCCGCTTCGCGAATATGGTACCCAGATATACTGATTGTATTCCAGAGAGGGATTTCCTGGGATCCAAACTCTATTGTATCTGTAACCAGGCGCATGGATGGTTTCGGCGGGAATATATACTCCTTCTGGGCAATATATTCCTTTAGAATGTCGTTTTGAATTGTTCCTCTAAGCTGGTTTTTCTTCACCCCTTGTTTTTCAGCTGCGGCGATATACATCGCCCAGACAATCGCTGCCGGGGAATTAATCGTCATACTGGTTGAGATTCGGTCCAGGGGCAGGCCATCCAGCAGTAGCTCCATATCCTTTAAAGACGAAACTGCGACACCGCAACGCCCAAATTCTCCCTCTGCTTCGGGGGCATCTGTATCAAACCCCATCAGGGTTGGCATATCAAACGCCACTGAAAGACCCGTTGTCCCTTGTTTCAGCAGGTATTTAAAGCGCTGGTTGGTCTCCTCGGCAGTACCAAAGCCTGCAAACATTCGCATGGTCCATTGCCTGGAGCGGTACATCGTTGGATGAACACCACGAGTGAAGGGATATAAACCGGGATAACCTATTTCCTCATCGTAATTAAAACCATCCAGATCTGCAGGTGTATAGAGTCGATTTATCAATTCTGAGGAAGCGGTAATGAAGTGTTCCTGGCGTTCTGGGAATTTGTCCAGCATAGATTGGAGTGTATGCTCTTCCCAACGTTTAATATTTTTCCGGAATTCTTTCATTTCCTGTTGATCTGACATACCTGGCTCCTTATTTGGTGCCCGAACTTTTACGTAGAAATTATAGCACTCTTTAGTCTGTCTAAAATCTTGCTACCGCTAATCCAAAGGGGGATTCTCGGTCAGAAATCTATTCTACGAGTGTTCTTTGGTATACTACCCTCATGCAAAAATCCACCACAAAAGAAGCCGCATCTGCGGAACTAATTTTTGATTTACAGCAGGCCGTTCAGGAAGTCGCCTCCGATAAAATTACTCAGATATTGTACAGTACAGATGCCAGCATCTACCAGATCATGCCGGTTGGTGTGGTCTGGCCCCGGGATAAAAACGAAACCGCTGCAGTAGTTGAAATCGCTCAAAAACATAATACTCCTGTTCTCCCGCGCGGCGGTGGAACCAGCCTGGCAGGACAGGCAATTGGCAATGCCTTGATTGTAGATTTTTCCCGCCACATGGACCAAATTCTTGACCTCAATCCGGGGCAAAGAACCGTCACAATCCAAACAGGTGCCGTACTCGGTCCGTTAAACCGGACCCTCAAGAAACATGGCTTGAAGTTTGGTCCTGATCCCGCCAGCGCAGACCGGGCAACTCTGGGTGGCGTGATTGGAAATAATGCGACCGGCGCCCATTCCATCCTGTATGGGATGACTCATGATCATTTACTTGAAACCGAAGCCGTGCTTTCTGATGCCACCCTGGTCAATTTTTCCGCGGTTAAAAAGGATCGTTTTAAGTCAAAGGGGAAAATAAACTCCCTGGAGGGAAATATATACCGGGGTTTAGGAAGAATACTGGATCAATATCAAGAGATCATCTCAAATAATTATCCCGATACATTTCGCAATGTTGCAGGATATAACTTAAAGGCTCTCACCCAGCAGGAACAAATCAATCCCTCTGTTCTTCTGGCGGGCTCTGAAGGAACCCTGGGTTTAATCACCTCTGCCAAGCTCAATCTTGTCCCTCAACCCAAACATACTTATCTTTACCTGGTGCACTTCCCTGAACTGAAAGACGCACTGGAATCTGTTCCCGCAATCCTGGAAACCAATCCCAGTGCGGTTGAATTGATTGATCAGATGCTAATTAAGCTGGCAAAAGGGAATCCCGCATACCAATCCCTTTTAAGCCCAATTCAAGGTGCTCCTGAAGCAGTCTTGGCAGTTGAATACCAGGGAGATCAAGCCAATCAACTTTCCGGTAAAGAAGTCTTTTTATCCAGGTATGGCATTACAGTTCCACTGCCGGAGAAGAAACAGCAAGATCAAATCTGGAAAGCCCGAAAAGTCGGGTTAGGGATCTTGCAAAGTACCCGAGGAGACGCCAAACCCACTACCTTTATTGAAGACGCTGCCGTGCCTGTTCAGCACCTGGCGGCTTATGCTCTGGAAATAAAAAGATTTGCCAATGAAATCGGGGTGGGTTCAATCGCCTTTCATGCCCATGCTAGCGCTGGTTGTCTGCATATTCGTCCCCAGGTTAACTTGAAAAATGAAACTGGTTTGAAACAAATGCGGCTGCTGGCTGAAAAATCTCTGGAATTGGTTCTGAAATTTGGCGGCACGACCAGTGGAGAACATGGAGAAGGCATTGCCCGGGGCGAGTTTATGGAAAAGCTTTACGGACCCGAACTCTGTCAGGCGTTCAGACAGGTAAAGGAAATTTTTGATCCTGATTATCTATTTAATCCGGGTAAAATTATTGATCCACCTCCAATGGACAGCAGCCACCTGCTGCGTTATGGTCCAGCGTATCATGCCCTATATAAACCACAAAACACCCTGCTGGATTTTCAAGTTGAGCAGGGTTTTGACAGAGCTGTGGAAATGTGCAATGGCGCTGGTGTGTGCCGGCAGCTTGAGGGCGGAGTGATGTGCCCCTCCTTCCAGGCATCCCGGGATGAAAAACACAGCACAAGGGGACGAGCCAATCTGCTTCGTGCAGCCATGACAGGAAAACTGGGACCAGCAGGGATAGGTTCCGCTGACCTGTATTCTGCCCTGGACCTGTGTCTTTCCTGCCAGGCCTGCCTGAATGAATGCCCATCTGCGGTAGACATGAGCAAGTTAAAGGCCGAGTTCCTCTATCAGTACTACAGGGTAAACGGCATTCCTTTCAGGAACCGGATCTTCGCCAATCTAGCCCAGATAAGCAAACTCGTTCAACCGCTGTCCTTCCTGGTCAATCCTGTTTTAAATGGACTTGCCAGGCCTTTCCTCTCACTGCTCGGAATCCATCCCCAGCGGAAAATGCCCCCATTTGCCAGGCAAACTTTTACCTCCTGGTATAAAAAACATCAGCTACCAAAATCCTCAGAAACCAAACAGAAGGTGGTATTTTTCCATGATACCTACCTGGAATATAACTATCCTCAGATTGGGAAAGCTGTCGTAAAGATATTTGAAAAAGCCGGAGTGGATCTGATCATTCTCAAAGAAAAAATGGACTCGGGGAGACCCGCTTTTTCGAAAGGTATGCTTAAAAAGGCCAGGTACCTGGCAGAACAAAATCTGGAGATCCTCGCTCCATATTCAGAACTGGGCATACCCATCATCGGTTGTGAACCCAGCGTGGTTGTTATGCTTAAAAAGGAATATCAGGATCTGGTGCCTGGACCCAAGTCGGAGCGAGTTGCCAAATCAGTATTACCAGTGGAGGAATACCTGCTCCAAGAAATCCAGTCTGGAAAGGTGTCACTTGGTTTTGATGATCAGCCCCGCCGGATCCTTTACCATGGTCATTGTCAGCAAAAAGCCAATTTTGGTACTGAATACACTCTTAGCTTATTAGGGCTGCGGCCAGGATGTGAGGTTGAGGAAATTGAAGCCGGGTGCTGCGGC
>JAZFRV010000218.1:0-2108 GCA_036445875.1 Anaerolineales bacterium | reverse complement strand
AACCCAAATACAAGGGTGTCCTGTCCCGTTATTTATCTTCCTGGCAGCATGTAGAATCGAATATCACCGGGGTTGATTTAATGAAAATGGGATTGGATCCGGGACCGAGGTACTCGGAAATTTTAACCAGCATCCGAAATGCCTGGTTGGATGAGGAGATTAGTACCAAAAAAGAGGAAAAAGACCTGTTAAGGAGCCTTTTAGCGGGAGAAGATCAGAAATAAAAATCTCCTGAACTGGATGGAAATGGATTAAGCAAGAAAAAAAATCCCTGGTAGCGTTCTCCGAGGGATGCCTTGCGTTTACATTTTATTAATGATAAAATGAGTTCTCAGAGGGAGGCAAGCAATACTGGCGGCGACGGAAAGTGGGTCAACCCCACTTTTTTTATTGCCATAACCGGGAAGAAACCCCCCTAAGAATACGATTTGGAGAAATAGAAATGAAAACAGAATTTGCTTTGGCTTTTAAACAGGTCCTGAACGAAAAGAACCTACCTGAGGAAATCATCATTGAAGCGTTACAAGACGCCATGGTGTCAGCCTACAGGCGGTCTGTCAACGCATCCAGCGCTCAAAAGGTAGAGGCTGAGATTGATCTCGAAACCGGTGGAGTGACCGTGTTTGTTGAGAAAGAAGTCGTTGATGACGTGATCGATGATCGGACTGAGGTCCTCATCGAAGAAGCCAGAAAGGTAAACAAAGATACTGCATACGGAGACCTGGAAATGGTGGAAAGCACCCCGGAGGATTTTGGCCGGGTTGCAGCCCAAACTGCCCGTCAGGTCATCCAGCAGCGCATCCGCCAGGCGGAGCGTCTTGCGCAGTATGAATATTACAGCGGCAAGATCGGTGAGATCGTAACCGGTGTAATCCAGGCCGTGCACCGCCATGAATTGACCATCGGTTTAAATATCAATGCTGAGGGTAAAATGCCCCGCAATCAGCAGATTACCAAGGAATATTACCGGGTACACGACCGCATCCGGGCTTTATTACTGGATGTGGAAGAAACCACTCGTGAACCGCGAATTATCCTTTCCCGGGGTCATCGGGATTTCCTGCGCAGGCTGTTGGAAAATGAAGTGCCAGAGGTATACCAGGGTCTGGTGGAAATCCGCTCCATTGCCCGGGAAGCCGGGTACCGCTCAAAAGTTGCGGTAGCTGCAATGAAACCTGGAGTAGATCCAGTTGGCGCCTGTGTGGGTATTCGTGGTGTCCGGATCCAGGCCATTGTGCGCGAGTTAAGTGATGAGAAAATTGACGTCATTGAATGGAATCCTAATACAGAAGAATTTATTGCCAAGGCATTAAGTCCCGCTAGGGTTTTAAGTGTCTTCCTTAATAAGGAAACTGATGGTATGCCGACTGCTACGGTAGTTGTTCCTGAGGATCAGCTCAGCCTTGCGATTGGACGCAACGGACAAAATGCCAGACTGGCAGCCAAGTTGTCCGGCTGGAGGATTGATATTAAAGGGCTCTTTGAGGCAATTTCCGATACCCTCTTTAAGATTCAGAATGATCCCAAGTATGCCCAATACCAGGACCTGGAAGCGACCACAATCCCCCGGATTGAAGGTGTGATGGCTAAAAAAGCAGAAGGTAGACCGATTACGCCGGAAGAGTACCGGGAATTACATTATTTTAATAACCGGGTTGAATCTGGTCTTATTAAGGAACGCCAGGAAGTCAACAAGCAGCACAAAGCCAGAATCCAGGCTGCCAAACAGGCCGTTCCGGATGATGCTTATGACCTGCCGATTATGACCCTCGGTTTACCCACCAAAGTGGAAAACCTGTTAGGTGTGTCCGGCTTTGCCAATGTTGGAGATTTGGCTTATCGGCTGCTGTTGGTCCCGGATTCTATTAACGATATTGATGGGATTGGCCCATCCTCGATGAAGCAAATTGAAACTGCGCTGGAAGTGATGATCAGTTACAAGCCGCTTCCGGAAGAATTAGCAATTACGGAAGAAATTGTGTTGGAAGAGGATCAAACTGACGCCGAAGAAACTGACGCCGAAGAAACTGACGCCGAAGAAACTGACGCCGAAGACACTGACGTCGGAGAAACTGACACCGACGAAACTGACGCCGAAGAAACTGGCG
>JAZFRV010000217.1:0-5165 GCA_036445875.1 Anaerolineales bacterium | reverse complement strand
TGGCGGGTAACCATCCATCCAGATAATTATGATTATATTATGGGTGGTGTCGACTCAACCTGGCGCATTCTGAAGATGTGGCAGGATCAGGACCCGGGGGAAGTGACTAAAAAATTCTTCAGGACCTGCGGCTTCTGGGAGCAGCAAGGTGTTGGAACAATATCAAGTGAAACACTTGATGCTCTCCTATTACGCAGGGAGCGCCTGCTGGGTCCTTTTGCGTATTTATTCTACAAACGCCCACTGAATATTGTAAGAGGTGAGGGTGTCTGGTTATTTGATGAAGAAGATAATAGATACCTTGATGCTTATAATAACGTCCCCCAGGTTGGTCACTGCCATCCCCATGTTGTGAACAAAATTGCCGAACAGGCCAGGCTGTTGAATACCAGCACGCGCTATTTGCACGAGCATATCCTGGCGCTGGCGGAACGGATCACAAAACGGCTGCCGGAGCAACTAAGTGTTTGTACCTTTGTGTGTACTGGTTCAGAGGCCAATGAGCTCGCCTGGCGTTTGGCACAGCTGGTATCAGGTAATAAAGGGGCACTGATCACGAACTACTCCTACCACGGCAGTACCGGCGCTACCGCCCAGTTCAGCACAGAAAGCCTTCCGGAAGGGAAATTGCCACCTCATGTAAGAAAATTTGATGCGCCCACTTCAGATACCACCTGGCGTAAACCGGATTCTGGAATTCGTGATGCGATCAGGGCATTGGATGAAGATGGGCATCAGCCCGCCATGCTTATCCTTGACACATCATTTGTCAGCGATGGTATCTACACATCACCAGAAAGGTATTTAAAAACAGTATTTGCAGCGACACGAGCAGCCGGAGGTTTGTGTGTCGCTGATGAAGTCCAGGGGGGCTTTGGGCGGTTAGGAACACATTTCTGGGGCTTCGAATTCGACCAAGTGATCCCTGACATCGTGACAATGGGAAAGCCGATGGGCAATGGCCATCCTATTGCAGCAGTTGTAACCCGACCAGAGATAGCCGAAGCTCTAGCCAATGAAACAGGCTACTTTAACACCTTTGGCGGCAACCCAGTATCCTGCGCCGCAGGTCTGGCAGTTCTGGATGTGATCGAAAAGGAAGGCTTGCAACAAAATGCAAATGAGGTTGGTCAATATTTGAAAGAAGGATTAGGTGAACTGCAGAAATGTTACCCCCTGCTTGGTCAAGTTCACGGTTCGGGCTTACTTCTGGGCATTGATATCAATACACACGAAGGCAAACCCGACCCGGACATGGCTGATCACATTATGAACAACATGCGTCAGAATGGAGTTCTGATCGGAACCACCGGGCATAAATCCCAGGTCCTGAAAATTCGCCCGCCGCTGGTGTTTGAGCAGAAACATGCTGATATCCTGCTGGCAGCGTTGAAGAAGGCTTTGGAGAAAACTAGAAGTTCTGTAAAATAGAGGGATTTATTTAGAATATAACAAATGATTAAGTTTCTAATCACAATCTGATAACTATTTTTCTCTCAGCTACATAACAGCATTATTCTAAACAATTATTGGGGAATAAACAAATGGAACTGATAGAACTAGAACTAGTAAACTAAACCAAAGGCTTAAAGGGCCACTGCAGGATGCTCGATCTGCGGATTAAGGTTTATAATCTGTATCTATTTGTTTTACAGATTTGATTTCATCCAAATAATCCGAGGAAAATAATGCCAATGCCGCATAACCAACCAGGAATAAAAAAGACCTGTCCACCTCTTCTTGGAGACCAAAGTGGCATGCCTTCCCATTCTTCTTTACGAACGTATCGGTAAATAAGGTCCATAGCAATCCAAAGAAAACCCGTGATAGTATATCCACTGTCTTCTCCAAAAAGACCATATCCAATGGCAAATGATAGAATTGCCTCCCCTATTCCAATTAAATTGAAGATCATATCAGGATTCTTATGAAACGTAAGAGTTATTATTTCTAGGTGGAGAGAAAAATTTATAAATTTATTGGGTGATGAGAGTTTATTTTCGCTTCCTAGCAAATATGAGTTAGGGCAGAAGTTATCCAAAAAATAATTATTAGAATTAAACAAATCTTGGAAGCCATCTCCAATTCTTAATATCTCCAACCGATGGGAGAGATAGACGCCAGGAGTTTTTCTGTTCCCTTAAAGCGGTGCCCATTTATTTTCATAATAAACTTAAATGGACTCCTTAACAGGCTCCTTTTTTTTTTACTATTACACCGATTATGTATTATGAACATTAATTAGATGTAAAGAAATATAATAATTCTATAGGTGTCCATAAGCACAATTGATCACTCTCGGTGGGGTGAATAAGGATGGTGAAAAAATTAATCTTATCTACAAAAATAGTTACAGGGAAATAGAAAACCTAAAGAAAAAAGAAACGAACGCATCATTATCAAAGGCCTATGATAGGTTCTTCTTAGCCGATAATCAGTATTTTGTTGTTAGGGTTTGTGTAAAGGGAAGATGACTCCAGTCATGACCCTGATGACGATTAAATCTTTGAAAAGATAGAACGTTCAAATATAATAGCATCCGACTCATCACTAGCAGGCTGCTCTTATGTTATAGGGAAGTATTCTGGATCTAGATTAGAGGCACACACTGTCGGAGAATCAAATCCCGATTAGTAAATGGTTTAGATCAAGATTAACGTGCTGTTGGATTCTGAAACAGTCACTCTGTATTCTTGGATGATTTTTAACGAGGTATGAAGCTCATTTTGCCGTTGTGAGAAATTATGAAGTCCGCTTTAATAATGTCCGAAGGATGGACCACAGCGTCCGGGGTTGAAAGGAACGCTCCAACACTCGGCGGTACGGGGCATAGGCTGAGACAGCATCAAACAACGCAATTTGAAGCTGGTCGTTCTGCTGAGCAGCTCTCAACACGGGATCTAATAAATGGAGCCGAGAGAGAAGAATAGTCAAACTGCGAATCACTCTCCCATAGGGTAAATCCTGGATGATATCTTGGTTCGCGGTCCAGTAATGATCATTAAACGCATCCCTTGAAACTCCAACTTGAAGAATGGTTTCAGCTGCCCGAATTCCACTTATCACTGCGGAGTTGATCCCCTTTCCTTTAAAAGCACGTACCAAACCGGCGGCGTCACCTACGATCACATAACGGTCCCCAAAGAAATTTTTCGCTAGTGAACGTGGGAACCTGCCTTTGAAAAAACTTAGATCACGCGAGTTATATGTCCCGGCAGAGTCAATGTCGGGTAGCGCTTGACGCACCATAGGATGGTCGATAAATTTTCTCATCAGGTTGGTATCCACAACTCGTCCAGCGATGTTGATCGTGAGATGATTGTCCTTCGGTGTGATCCCTCCGAATTCGATCTGGGGATGGGCAGGAAGGAATGCGTGTATTTCAGGACCGAACTCCTCCATGTTAGTTGGTCCGGGGTGATACTTGGTAACAATAGAGGCCAGTGTTTGAGGTGGGCGGTAAGAGGACTGACGGGAGAACATGGCAGCGCTTCCCTCATCGAGGCCAAAAGCCCCAACCACCACATCAGCCTCAAGAGGGACATTTTCGGTGTAAACCACGACGTGGTTTTCATGGAACTCAAGATCGACAGCTCTAGCAGGCAGGATATGTATTCCTCGCTGTTTGACGGTTTCTAACATGTACGCGTCGTATTCGATTCGCCGCAGCACCGTCGAGTGATGATTGTCATTAAGGGTAATTTGCTCTCTTTCTGTATGTAGTATATAGCGTTTGATGATACTTCGGCTTAAATGATGTGGGAAGGGGACATCCAGATCTTCTTCAAGCAGCTGTGGTAGAGGGGGGGAGAGTACTCCGACACACTGGTTGTAGTGTTGTTCTTCGGAAAAATGTTTTCCCTCAATAATAGTGATCTGGATCTTCCGCCTCATTTCTCTTGCCAAGCGATGCAAAGCCAGGGCACAAGCGGTTCCCCCAGGTCCTCCACCAATGATTACGATGTGTCCCTCGTCAGGGAAATTACCTGCCAGCGTCATATGTTTTCCTTACTCCGTTTTTGGTGGAAAAGTAGCTGACGGATGGCTTGGGGTTGTAACCCTAAGCGAAATAAAACCCGGTAGGGCTCATCACCTGTGAACATTCCCCACACAACTCGGATGTGAAGTTGTTTTTCTTTTGGGGCAACTAGCTCAGCCTGGAGTGTTCGTATCCAGGCTTTTAACAAACGGGGTTTATTGAGGGTAATATTCCACATGTTAAACAATAAATTTCCATAGCGATTATCCCATGAGATGCGTTGGCAATAAGGAGCGTAGTGTTTTCTGAACACCCCTTTCGAAATTCCTATTTTAAGTGCGGCCTGCATGGCAGATTGGGCAGAATAAAAAGCAGAACCGATTCCATCTTTATACAATCGCGTGACAGCTGTGTCTCCAACGGCCACCCATCGATCGCCATAATAGCTGTGGGCAGGACTAATTGCAATGAGTGGATTGCATCCGCACAAGCTGCTCCGTTCATCATATTCCAGATCTTGGTGAAGATCCTGGGTGATGATGAAATCATTGATCGCATCGCGTGTCAGATCTTTACCTAACAGAGAAATATTCAGATAATCATTCTTGGGGATTATGGCGCCAAATATTAATCCAAGTTGAGAGTTAAAATAGGCATTTACTTGATCGTTGGGCCAATTTACAGGCCTTGGGATTTCATCCTGGGCCATGCGTACTGTTGAGGGTGGTCGATATCCAAATTTGGGCGAGAGAGGAGCCCGGCTGTTTATCCCGGTTGCGAGTACGAGAAAATCTACTTGATACTCTTCGTGAGAAGTTTGGATGACAGGTTTTCCATCCCAGATTACATTGCGAACTCGGCGGGAGATGTGATGGGCACCGCGGGAGCAGGCTTGTTCCAATAAATATCCATCCAAACTTGACAAAGGAGCTCCCTGGAGTATACGTGGACCCCCACCCCGGTAAACGGATACAATTCGTCGAGATGGATCTGGTTGCTTGATTCTGATAATATCTCCATCAAGGTGTAAGTTAAAACTATGGATTTCTGTTTGAATGATATCCTCGGGAAGAGTAACTCCCAAGGTTTCAAGCCCCCTGATCACCCGGGAAGAAAGAATTCCAGCGCAACGATTGCATCCAATAGGTCCTGGTTTTTCAAACTCACGCGGCTCAAATATCAAGAC
>JAZFRV010000216.1:0-2488 GCA_036445875.1 Anaerolineales bacterium | reverse complement strand
CAGACGTGTTTCAGTCCCCTGATGGACATAACAAGCTCTGAGATCTACGTCTTGGGGGAGGAATACCACACCATCAATATTGATCTTATATTGGGAAAAATCTTCCAGCCAGGCTTGAGGGAAATTCTCTCCTACTCTAGTTAAAATCCCCGGGGATTCTTCCTTCTCCCAAGATAGGTACCCCACAGATGCATAAAGAGCATTTCCTCCTGGAACATCCAGGAGCCAATGATCATCAGCAATCAGGGAAAATTCCCGCTGGAATTCCCCTACAAACACATCCCGCGGAGCGAGGTTTTTTCGGGACATATCAGAAGGTTAATACCATCCTATGAATTTATTGACCAAGACTGGAGATTTGCCGGAAAAAGGCGACGATCGATCCCCCAAGTTTAATTCCATCACCTGCCGTTAGCTGGATATCTTCTCCTTCTTCGATCCGTTTGGTCAATAAATAACCAGCGCCAGCACCGGTTATTGCACCTAAAATCGCCCCCAGGAGGATATAGAGACCATAGTTGTTTTGTTCTTGCTGAATTTCATCATTCATGACCAAATACCACCTTGTTATTTATTTCTGCAGGGTTCAATTATTCGATCGTGTACCTGGATTTTTTTTGGGTAGAACTTCTTTTATCCCATGTAGAATTGCGGTTGGTTGAATAACCGGTTTAACTACTAAGCCTGAAATCCTCCCTACACCATCACTGATCTTTTCGAGAAATTCCAGTATCTTTCTGGTAATGGAAGGTAATCCATGCATCAATCGAACCACCAGGTATGTAGAGGCACCCAGCACAAACATGACGATCATTAAAAAGAAGAATACCGGGATAACCAGCAGCACTGTAGAAAGATCTGCGAACCGGGAAATATTTCCTGCACCAACACCAATTACAACCCAGACACAAACCAACAGGATGACTATAGTTCCAATGATTGTCGGGAAGATAATCTGCCAGAAACCGGACCCCGCAGGGTGTTCTTTTTTCTTTTCCATGATATCGATATTGTAGCATGGATTAAAAATATAGAACTCGTGTTTAGGTAAACATATTATCAGTATAATTAATGAATTGAAGATCAGATATAAATTAAGGATCATTATTTATCAATTCGTCAAAGATATTCATTAAAAATCTAAATTAGGGTTTGATAGAATATGGTTTGAATGGGAAGGCTGACAAAATATCGAGGTGTATTATGATAGATTCCAAAGATAACCAAATTGGGTTTGAATGCGAAGTGCCTCTGGATCATAATAATCCTGACTTAGGTACTGGCAAAATCTATTATGAATTTGGCCAGCCATATCAAAGCAGTAAACCAACAGTGATCGTGATCTCCGATGCCCAGCAGTTCTATATTCGACAGGGGGAAGTCACCAAGTTTCAGGAAAGATGGTTTGGGGACTCATTCAATGTTCTGGGCATTGTTGGCCGCGGAACAACTCCTGATTTTCTTCAGATTGTTCTTAATGAAGATCAATCAACAGATTGGATTAAAGCCTGGAATATCTTCAACTATCAGCAATGGTTAGGAGATATTGACGCTGTCAGAAAATCTGTCCTCGGAGATGATGGAAAGGTATTAATCTACGGGGAATCAGGCGGAGCCATGTTAGCTCATCAATATCTTGCTGAGTACGGTCAACATGTCTCCAGAGCTTTTACACGGGCAGTTGTAAATCCTTTTTTGGTCGGCCAGTTAGGATTAAATAGCGATCGATTTTGGAAAGAGGTAGGAGAGTTTGATCCAGAACTGCTCAAGGATCTTGATATTGTTTTAGAACGATACAGCTCTACCAGGCCAGTGGTTGTGATGACTCTTCAACGGCAGAACTTTTTTGTTCCGCCTGATCAAATAGGAGCTGCCAGGGCTAAGCTGATCAAGGCTCTTGCGGCTGGAGATGATGATTATTTCGCGAAAGTTCGGCAGGAATACGAGGTGGATGCTGTCCAAGAAGTAATGAGCTCTTCAGAAGCGATTCCCATCCGGGTGCGGTTATTTGAGTTCTTAGCCCCCTCTGGAGCGCTTGAAAGAATGGGTGGTTCTGAGTTGTACCCGGACTATGAGGTCCAGATTAATATTTCTGGTCCACTCATCGACCTGCACAGGGCAAATAAAATCACCTTGAACGATTTTCCATTTAAGAATTTACACAAACTGGATACCGAAGTATTTCTCCTGGCGGGTCGTTGGGATCATGTAGTGGATTACCGTTCTACGATTTCTCTGGCTTCCAGATACCCCAATCACCACTTATTTCTAGCAGATGACGATCATATGTTTAAGAATTTTGAGGAAAGCGGTTTATTAGTCCCGCTATTAATAAATTTCTTCGAATTTGGGCTGACTGACTCTAAGTTTCAGAATGCTTTAGAAAAGGCAAGGCCACATCGTTGGCGGGAATCCTGATTCCAAGTAATATTTATACCTGAGAACTAATCGATGACTAGAAAACAATGGGTTTGGATCATGGTCGCTC
>JAZFRV010000215.1:0-7242 GCA_036445875.1 Anaerolineales bacterium | reverse complement strand
CTTACCTCCAGAAATACATTTACAATCTGGAAGATCACCAGGCATACCTTGATCTCATTGGCCGGGAGCGATTAAAAGAGCTGCAGGCCATGGTACCGGAGGTGAAATGATGGCGGATGGCAGCTATAACCCCAACGAGTTAATGATTTGCACCGCCTCCCGGTTAATGGAGGATAATTCTACGGCTTTTATCGGGACGGGGATCCCCATGTTGGCCGCTGCTTTGGCACAAAAAATGCACACTCCTAATTTAGTGAGTATTTTTGAGTTTGGCGGTACCGGCGCTATCCTGGAAGAACTTCCCTTGGCCGTCGGTGGAAGGAGAACTTTTCATAAAGCGCTGGCAGCCTCAGGTATTCTGGATGTCGTGGAAACTGCTCAACGCGGTTTTGTCGATTACGGGTTCCTGGGAGGAGCTCAGATTGATCCCTATGGCAACCTCAACTCGACCGTTATCGGGGACCATGACCATCCCAAGGTTAGGCTTCCCGGCAGTGGTGGCGGCAATGATGTTGGTTCCCATTGTTGGCGAACGATCGCGATTATGAAACATGATCAAATCAGGTTCGTGGAAAAAGTCGATTTTATCACCACCCCGGGCTATCTTACTGGTCCCGGAGCCCGTGAAAATGCCGGATTGCCTCCCGGGACCGGTCCTTTCCGGGTGGTGACAACACTCGGCGTGCTCGGATATGATGAAAAAACCAAGAGAATGAAGCTGCTTTCCACTCAACCTGGAATCACTGTAGATCAGGTTCTGGAGAATACTGGATTTGAGCTGTTTTTAGCTGATGAAGTCACAGTGAACGAACCACCCAGCCAAGAAGAACTCCGAATTTTACGAGAGGAAGTGGATCAAGACAAGTTTTATATCTAATTATCAGGAATTGGTTTGGAGATGTTAAACGGGAGTATAATCTGCATCAGTGTTCCTGAATTGCATCACATCATTCCGGTGTAATAACAAAGTAATAAAATTCTTATTATGAAAGAAAAACAAGCCGTCCAGGAAGCCTTCACCGAACTTTCCTCACACTATGAAGAAGCTGTGGATAGTGAACTACAAGCCTTTTGGGGATGGAGTTATAAGGATTTTGTTGAGGAACTTGTAAAACGAACAGCTATCAAGCAAGATCAAAAAATACTTGATATTGCTACCGGAACCTCGGTTATTCCTCGCAAAATCCTAACGAAAAAGATTAAGGGTATTCACATCACCGGTCTGGACATTACTGAATCAATGCTCAGGCAAGGGAAAAAGAAAATTGGCGCCCTGGGGTTCAACACTTCAATTAGCCTTTCCTGTGGCGATGCCATGGCCCTGCCTTTCCATGATCAATCATTTGATGTTGTAGTATCAGGTTTGGCATCACACCACATGAATATCCCATTAATGCTGTCTGAAATGAAGCGGGTTCTAAAACCGGGAGGCTTATTATCAGTAATTGATGTAGGAACTTCCCCGTTCTGGGAACTGCCGATTTCAAAAGGCATCGCCAGGGTGATCGCATTTTTGTATTTTCTAATCAAAGAAAACCCCTCCCGAGCCTGGGCGGAAGCAGCTGCCGTCAGTAACCTGAGAACGCCGGAAGGCTGGCAGGATGATTTACATAAAGCGGGATTTAATGATATTTCTATTACTAAACTTTCATCAAAATACCATTGGGCTCCAGAGCCATTATCAATACAATCTTTTTATTACCTGAAGGAGGAAGCATGACATCGTTAGCCACGTTAATTAAACAAGGCCGAAAAGAGGAAATCTGGATGAAATATTGTGGTTTCCTTGATTTGAGCATCGATGAATTCATGGAAATCCAGGAACGTCTACTGATGGAACAGCTCGATCTCCTCGGAAAGAGCATGATGGGTAGGATGCTGATGGGAGACATGATTCCTAAAAGCATAAAAGAATTCAGAGAAGTTGTTCCCCTGACAACTTATAAAGATTATATTGGTTACTTGGATGTTCAGCGAGAGGATGTTCTACCGAGAGAACCTTTTGCCTGGTGCCATACCTCCGGCAGGACAGGGGAATACAAGTTCAAATGGGTCCCTTATACTCAAAAGATGTATGATCGCCTGGCCGAAGTTGTTATCAGCGCCATGATCTTATCCTCTGCTAACCGCAAAGGTGATATCAACCTGGAAAACAAGGACACTGTTCTACTCACCACCGCTCCACCTCCTTATTTTTCGGCGATCATTACCCGCACTACGGATGAACACGCAGATCTCCGCTTTTTGCCTCCCCTTGATAAGGGGGAGAAGATGGGATACGTAGAACGGGTCCAGGCAGGATTTAAAGACGCCATGATATTGGGATTGGATTATTTCTACGGGATCTCCAGTGTCCTGGTGAGAATTGGTCAGCAATTTGAGGAGGGTGGAGGCGGTGGGACTTCGTTGTCATTAGACATGCTGCGCCCCGGCTTTATCTTTAGGATGCTCTCCGGAGTTATAAAATCCAAGCTCCAGGGCCGACCACTTCTCCCTAAAGACATCTGGAATATCAAGGGTATTATGACCGGCGGGGCAGACTCAGGAGTCTACGGGAAATTGATCGAAAAATATTGGGGCCGAAAACCTATCGAAGGATATGCCTGCACTGAAGGCGGATTAATGTGCTGTCAAGCCTGGAACATGAAAGGCATGACTTTTTATCCCGAAAATGATTTCCTAGAATTTATCCCGGATGAGGAAAGGAAAAAAGAACAGGAGGATCCAGAGTATATCCCAAAAACAGTTCTATATAACGAATTGGAACTGGGTGTTTACGAATTGGTATTTACCAATTTTCATGGTGGGATTATGATCCGCTACAGGGTAGGGGATATGTTTGAGGTCATTGCTCTAAGAGACGATGAATTGAATATCAACCTACCTCAATTGAATTATTACGCCCGGAGTTCGGACGTTATCAACCTAGCCAATTTTGCCTTCCTGACAGAAAAGGATATCTGGCAAGCCTTTGAGGATACCGGGATTGAATATAACGAATGGATAGCCCGAAAAGAGCTCAAAGATGATAAGGCATATTTACATCTCTTCGTCGAAATAGATCCAAAAAACAAATTGGAAGAAAGTAAACTCAGAAGTTTGGTTAAAGAGAGTCTAGCTAATGTCAATAAAGACATCAAAGACATGGAGGAGATGCTCGGTTACGATCCTCTCAAGCTTGACATCCTTAACCCCGGCGCGTTTAATGCCTATATGGAATACCAGAAAAGCCAGGGTGCGGATCTGGCTCACACCAAACCGCCCCACATGAATCCCACCAAGGAACAATTAGGAGTGTTGATCAAGGAGAAGAAATTTAAATCCTGATATGACCTGGAATATAAACACAATCGTTCCTTTTATAACGTTCTTCCTCTATGCTGGATTAATGTTTGTAGTTTTATTGTCAAGACCACAAACTGAATCCCGTCGCAGGTTCCGCTGGTTCCTAATGACCATGGCGCTTTGGTCTTTAAGTGCTTTTTTCCTACTGGTAGACACAACCCGCTCTTTGGGATGGATGAGGATGCTTGCTTCTAGCGCTATCACGATGATGATCGGTTTGTTTTTCTTTGTTCAAACTATCATTGAATCCAAAACCTCCTGGGCAAAGTATGTCCTTTACTATGGATTTGCAAGTGTAATTCTCAGTCTGTTTTCCAATCTGGTAATCATATCTACAGTTGTTGAAGAAAGCACAGTTCATTACGTGTTTGGAGCTGGTATGGTTTTTATATCAGGTCCCAGTTACCTATTAGTGATTTACAGTGTGATCCTACTTGTTAGAAGTCATAACCAAACAGAAAATTTATTCGAAAGAAACCGTTTACTCTATTTGATCCTGGCAATCGGTTTAATTCCTCTTGTTTCGGTGATAAATTTTTTCCCCGAACTAGGAAAATATCCGCTTGATATTGCAGCCAATGGAATTTCAGCATTAATAATTGCTTATTCCATATTGCGGTACCAGCTCCTGGATATCCGTATTATTATCCGGCAAGGTATGGTTTATTCTATTCCAACCATTATTATCGGTGCAACCTACTTCTTAATCATCACCCTTTCTTTAAACATCTTTAACCTTTACTCCGGGGTCGAAATATTTTTGCTTTCTTTGGGGGTGGCGATAGTCACCGCTCTGGTGGCTGAGCCGCTCAGAGTTAAAGCCCAGCAAATCATAGATCGAATGTTTTTCCGTGAAAAATACGATTCTCAGGTAATGTTGCAGACTTTGAGCGGCCGGGCTGCGTCTATCCTTGACCTTTATAAGGTTACGAATATGATTTTGACAGAGGTAACCTCAACTCTTCATATCTCTAAAGCGGCCTTTTTCCTGCGGGATGAAGAAAATGGGGTCTTCCACATCACCACCCATATTGGTTTTGAAGAAGTAGGAAATTTGTCATTCCGGCAGGGACATCCAGTGGCATTATGGTTATCGACTCGCGATTACCCACTCGACAGGGAAGAGATGGAGGTTCTCCCCCAATTCCAATCTTTGTGGAAAAGTGAAAGGCAAGATCTGGAAAGATTGGAAGCTACCTTATTTCTTCCCATCAAAGTCGGATCCCAGCTGGTCGGAATATTTTCCCTGGGTCCTAAACGATCGGAACAAGCTTACACCTCGGAGGATAAATTAACCCTCTCCACTGTAGCCAACCAAACTGCTGTTGCCATCGAAAACGCCCGCCTCTACACAGCAGAGCAAAATCGCCGCAGAGAAATCGACACTTTATACAATCTGGCCCGGCAATTAGTAGCAACCGATGATTTAGACACAGTTTTGCAGAGCGTTTCCCACTACGCAGTAGAAAGTGTGCATGTCTCTTATTCTAGAATCCTGATTCGCGAGAATGATAAAGGTTTTTACTGTCAGGCAATTTATCCAGAATATAACTTGGCTGGCTCATTAGGTTTGGGGAAAATTGAGCCGTTGATTACCGAACATTACTTCAACTGGATCCTCCAGCATGGTCAAACTGTAGTGATTGATATCAACGATTCAAATCTCAACGAAGAGGAAAGACAAGCTCTGTTTTTACATGATGCAAAGACCCTCTGCTTAACCCCGTTAAAGGGTGTAGATGAAATAATAGGCCTGCTTGTTTTAGGAGAAGTAGGGCGAAACCATAGAGAACCATTCCAGGCCCCAGATTTACGGCTGGTGAACGTGATTGCAGACCAGGCCACGAGTGCAATTCAGCGAGCTATTCTCCATGAACAACTGGAGGAAAACTTTTTACAGACTGTCATTTCCCTGGCTAATGCCATGGATGCAAGGGACACTTACACCAGTGATCACAGCCAGAGACTGGCGGATATGGCCGGTAATGTCTGCAGAGCAATGAACATTTCCGAAGAAGAACTCGAGGTTGTTCACTGGGCTGCAATTTTGCATGATATCGGGAAAATCAGAATTCCAGACGAAATACTGAGAAAGAAAGGTTCACTCACAAAGAAGGAATGGGGCATCATGAAGGAGCATCCAGAAACTGGGGCCCAGATCGTTGCGCCGGTGAAATATCTTTCCTCCGTCGCACCACTCATCCGCGCTCACCATGAAAAATTTGACGGCAGTGGATATCCTTATGGATTGACAGGGGAGGCTATACCTCTGGGATCCCGAATCATAGCCGTAGTTGATGCTTATGTCGCGATCCGTGATGAAAGAGTTTACAGTAAAAGCCATACACATGAAGAAGCTGTTATTGAACTTAGGAAACACGCCGGCACACAATTTGATCCCGAAGTTGTTGAAATGTTTTGCAGAATAATAACCGGGTAATGAGTTTCTGAATGTGATCAGCTCTCCCTTATTCCCGAAAATCCAAGTCTATCTGAAATTGAAACTCCTTTAAGTTACAATCGGGGATATGAAAGATCCTTCTTCCTTAACCCCCTTCTTTAATCCCAGGGGCGTTGCGGTTATCGGCGCTTCACAGGACCCAACCAAATTAGGTTATGGTCTGGCCATTAACCTTCACCGGAGCGGCTTCAAAGGCGCTGTCCATTTTGTCAATCTGAAGGGTGGAACCCTGCTTGGCAAACCCATTTTCAAAAGTGTGCTGGACGTTCCTGATCCAGTCGATCTGGCAACAGTGCTGATTCCAGCTCAATATGTGGCTCAAACTCTACGCGAATGTGGAAAACGTGGAATCAGGGCTGCCATAATCGGCTCTGGCGGTTTTCGAGAAATCGGACCTGAGGGATTAGCCCTGGAACAGGAAATAGTTCATGTTGCAGAAGAGGAGGAAATCCGGCTGATTGGTCCCAACTGTATCGGCTTGCTGGATACTCACCTGCCAATCGATACTACCTTCTTGCCTCCTCCCGGTCCAACTCCGGGAGATGTGGCCTTTTTGTCTCATTCTGGTGCCATCTGTGCAGCTGCGATTGATTGGGCTCGAGGACAGGGATACGGAATCTCAAGACTCATCAGCCTGGGCAACCAGGCGGATGTCAGCGAAACAGATCTGCTGGCTCCTACGGCTGCCGATGGACATACCAATGTGCTGGCCCTTTACCTGGAAGGAATCAAATCCGGACGGCGCTTTATCGAAGAAGCCCGTTTGGTAGTGCCGGCGAAACCCATTATCGCTCTTAAAGTAGGAAGATACGAATCTGGCCGGAGAGCTGCCGCATCACATACGGGCGCGCTCGCCGGAGAGGATAGCGCCTATAACGCTGTTTTTCGACGGGCAGGTGTTTTGAGAGCTGAAACCAGTGAGGAAATGTTTGACCAGGCTCGAGCCCTGGCCTGGTGCCCCCTTCCCTCCAGCAACCGTGTGGCAGTGTTAACAAATGCCGGAGGTCCTGGAGTATCAGCTGCTGATGCCTTAGAAGCCAGGGGTTTAAAAATGGCTGAATTCAGTCCAGCAACACTCGAAGGCCTGAGGAAAATATTGCCAGCTGCCGCAAGCTTGCAGAATCCCGTAGACATGCTGGCATCTGCAACCCCAAATCAATTTGCTGATTGTTTGCAGGTTCTATTAAAAGATCCCGGCGCAGACAGCGTTATGGTGATCTATCCTACACCACCTATGCATACCGCTAGTTCGGTAGCAAAAGCAATAATTCCAATTATCCATCAGGCGGAAAAACCCGTTGTGATTTCAGTTATGGGAGATCGCTTGATTCAGGAAGCTGTTGAGCATCTTCGGGCTGCCAGGATTCCGGAATACCGCTTCCCAGAGCGTGCAGCAGCCGCTCTTGAAGCCCTGGTTAAACGGGTGGAACTCCTAA
>JAZFRV010000214.1:0-3162 GCA_036445875.1 Anaerolineales bacterium | reverse complement strand
ACAATTTTGCTCAGAGCTGAAAAGGAAATATCATCTTCATTTAAAATTGCAACCTTCTTATATGGTACATTCTTCTCTTTGGAGATACCAAGTAATCGAAATAGCTCAGCCTTTGCGTCCAGGTATTTCTGGTAATCACCATGGTAATCCAAATGCTCGTGAGTGATGTTGGTTACGACAGCCATGTCAAATTCACAGGCTGCTACTCTCTTCTGGGCCAGGCCATGGGATGTGGCTTCAAGCACCACATGAGTGATTCCTGCCTCTACCATTTGAGCCAGGTAGCGTTGGACGTCCATTGCTTCCGGCGTAGTGACGTGAAAACCAGTATCAAGGGTTTGCTCTCCAATCACGGCATTAACTGAGGATATCATCCCCGCTTTAATCCCGGCAGCCAATAAAATTTGGTGAATCAAATTTACCGTAGTTGTTTTTCCATCAGTCCCGGTGACACCAATCACGATCAGCTTTCGGGCAGGAAAACCATACCAAGCCGCTGATAGGTGTGCCAAAGCTTCTCTTGAATTTTTGACCTGGAGATAGGGAACTGGTAAATCCGAATAGCTCGGTGAGGGCTCAGAACCAACCACAACGGCTGCCCCATTCGCTACTGCATGATTGATATAAGTATGACCATCTGCTCTTGTACCAGGTGCAGCCAGGAAAAGATACCCCACCTTAACGTCGCGGGAATCTAAACAAATACCGCTGATAAGGATGTCGTTTTCAGGAAGATTGTTGATAACATCTATCTCCTGAAGTAATTCAAATACCGATCTATTTTTTCCTTCGATCACAATATCTTCACCTATTACTGCTTGTAAGAGATTGAGAAAAAACGCCCGGAAGAAATTTCCTGGGCGTTTTTTTATTTTACACCAGTTTAGACAAAATACAGCGTATTTAAGAGAGGCGAGATCTTAATCCGGCCAATTGAGAAGATACCGAGTAGTCAAATAACTTATCATCAATCTTGATTGTTAATCCTCCCAGAATTCCAGGATCCACTTCATAACTGATCTCTAATTTCCCACCAGCTTTCTGCAAGATATCCTTCTCAATGACCTTTTTTTCTTTGGCAGTTAATGGAAGGGCGCTGGTTATAACCCCTGTCTTTCCCTGAAAATCATCACCTTCCAGAACAATTACTTTGCCACCTTTTACGCTGGAAAAGAATTCATCAATTAATGCCTTCTGCCGCTTCTCATCCAAGGTAGCTCCCACCAATTTTTGAGTGGCTGCCATCGCCAATATGGCGATTTGGTCTCGCACACCCTTTAATAGACGTATTTCTTCTTCCTTGGCATCGACCTGGGCTTTTTGAATGATCTTCTTGGCTTCTTCGGAGGCATCACTTTTTATGGTTTCTACCCGCTCGTATGCCTGGGCAACTATTTTTTCTGCCTCTTTTTTCGCTTCAACGAGGACTTTTTCGCGTTCTTCACCCACCTGCTCCAGCTGTGTTGCAGCGGCTTCAGAGTCCTCAACTTGTTTTTGAAGCATGGCCTGGCGGTCATCCAGGCGTTTTCTGGCAGGTTTCCACATCAGAACGGTTATTAAACCGAACATAACTAAAAAATTTACTATCTGGGAAATCAAAAACGGACCATTGATTCCCATAGCTGATAATGCATCACCCACGATATTCTCCTTAATGTACTACTAGAGGTGTAACCGGAACGAATTTAATCGCCAGGGCTACAACCAGGGCATAAATTGCAATTGCCTCAGCAAATGCAATAGCCAGGATCATATTTGTTAATATATCACCTGAGGCTTCAGGGTTTCTACCCACAGCTTCCATGGCTTTGGCAGCCAACAAACCGATCCCGATACCAGGACCGAGGGAGCCTAAACCAATCGCCAGGGCGGCAGCTATTTGAGTTGCGGCTTCATACGACATGCAAATTTCTCCTTTAAGAAAACTTATTCTATATTAATGGTGTTTTGTTGCCATCTGATAGAAAATCAGAGACAATATTGAAAATATCAGTGCTTGTATTGCACCGACGAATAATTCTAAAGCTATAAATACATCTACAACCAGGAAGGCAGTCAGAAAACTGATTACCATCAAAAGCACTTCCCCGGCGAATACGTTTCCAAACAACCGGAAACCAAATGAGAGAACTTTAATAAATTCACCCATCAATTCCAGGATACCAGCAAATCCGTTAGAAAATGACAGAACTGGTGCTAGCGCCCCACTATCGGGATCTGCGCTAAAATTGAAAAATTTCTTTAGGTATTTTCTACCCTGAAATTTAAATCCATAGTATTGGGCGGTTACCTGGGTGATGATAGCCAAACCAATAGTAGTGCTGAGGTCAGCTGTTGGAGAACGAAAGATCGGGATCAGAGTCAGGACACCATTATGTTCTCCCCAGATTCCGATCGAACCCATCCCGGGTAACAGGCCGGACCAATTCGCAAAAAGAATAAAGAAGAAAAACGATCCGATCAGGGGGAAAAATAGCACTGCATTTTCTTTGCCGACTGTAGTCTCAACAAAAGAGAATACACCTTCATAAAGAGCATCCATTGCAATCAGATAACGACTTTCTTTACCGGTTTGTTCTGCCCTTCGGGCAGCCCGTTTGTAAAGAAATGCAATTATGATCAGCAGCAAAGATGTAAAGATTGCAGTTGGCAGAGTATTTGGAATGCCATGTTCAAATCCGGGGATTGGAAGGTTTATTGGGATTAATTCAGCAGCCAGGCTGATCGCGGGTAATTCCTTGCCCGGCATGACCAAACCATATCCTACCAGCGCCAGGGCTGCCAACCCGATTATAAGCTTTACTAAACAACCGCCACCTTTTTTCTTTTCCTGTTCCATACTGGTTTATTCTTCCTTTTTCATTTCTGCGAGTCGTTTTTTCACTGTGGTATTAACCCAGCGGTATACAAGATATACTCCACCGCCAAAACCTGCCATTGATAATAGTACCGCAAACAATAAAATTGTTCCAAATAGCTGGTCCAAAAAATAACCAACTACCATGCCAAACAGCACTGGAAAAGCGATATAAAGACCTGCCTGGCCCGCTACTGCCAAAACCCATATTCTCTCCTGCCAATTCGAATTTTGGTTGGTCCCGTTTTTATTGATATTCAATTATCGCTCCTCATGGAAAACGTGCACCTGCTGTATTTTACACA
>JAZFRV010000213.1:0-6836 GCA_036445875.1 Anaerolineales bacterium | reverse complement strand
TGATAATATCTCCTGCATTGATTAACGTAATTTCTCCCCGATCCATAATGGCATCGATGCAGAATATAGGGGTGTAGTTTTGAACTAATTCTGTCATCTCTTTCATATCAGAGATGACCGGATTCTTGGCTGTATTTCCCAAACGGCAGGTTGGAGTAAAACCAAGATTTGGATCAAACATCTGGGTATGATTCGTATTGGTGGTTATTCTGCCCGCGATGCCTGGAAATAGTTGTTTTACAGTACCAGCAACTCCGGCAAAATAATGATATTCAGAGTCTGTGATCGGAATAATCAGACATGCGTCTATAGCAGCCTGGTTTATGGTGATTGGCGTTCCTCTCTCCGATATTCCCAAATCAGCCAGGTTGTCCTGGTCGTTGTGGATCAAAATATTATCCCGATATTCTAAAAAGACTTCCTGCCCCAAAATTCTATCTTTGATTTCCTGGTCAGTAGGTGGGCGGTGTGTTCCACTCGCTATTAGTATCCGTAAATCATCTTTATCCACCCCACAGCTTGTGATCAAGTAATTCAGAAGCAGGGGGTGCAGGATTTTTGTGTGAATATTGGGTCGGGTATTATCGTCCGCAATCACCAGGACCTTTTTCCCCGATCCGGGATAGTGTTGATTGACAAGCTCTTTAAGTGGCAGGCAATCGATGGGGTTCTCGAGCATTTCAATCAGGGTTCCTTCAATTGAAGTGATATTTGATATCACCTCTGGTGATTCGATGACCCTGATTTTTCCCTGTCCACTGGGAATAAAATAGTTGAGAAGTTGATCTCCATACTCAATGCTAATATCGTGATAACTCATATATTTCCTTAAAACGTTATAAGTCTAACTGATAATGAAACCTAACTATATCGAAAAACTCGCTACAGGACAAGGTAACAAGTATAAATTTGATCGAATATCTTTCCTCATCCGTCCCCGAATATTCTGTATGTAAATTATCAATCTATTAATCCTTGATAGAGATTTGTTATGATGTGATAAAAATACCTCGTTTTAATGGTGACGGAGTCCACCGATAACTGCCATTGTGCTGATGACTCCTTAGGAGAGTCTGCTACATGAATAATTTATCGTTATTAGGTTATTGGGAGCTTTTACAAAATTTTCTGCCTTTGGAATTGAAACTATCAGTTTGATAAAAGAGGGAAATGATTTTCTCTCTCTCGCAAATATGGGATTACATATGATCCTGTGGTGATCAGTTGTCTGGCTTGGCCGCATAAATCTCTCTATCCTTTTAATATAATATCACCTGGTTGGGGAAGGAGGCTCTTGAAATATTCAGGATGGCTGAGTAATAAGGAGAGAAACTGATTATCTATTTATTTCTCTCAATGAATCTCTTATTCAAAGATCTCCAAATTCTTTGCCAAATCTTCGGCTTGCTTGAAATCTTCCGGCGTATTTAAATTCATAAAGGTATACTTAGAAGAATTCAACTTCTGGGTTTCTTCAATTGACAGGATTAATATATCAGCTTGGTCAAACCAGGCATTCATTCGCCATAAATCCTGGTCTATAGCCTTTTTTACAAGAGGAAGTGAAGTTTCTCGCCGGTACACCGCATGGAGAGGTTCAAGACCATTTTCTGAATTGGGAATTACTCCATCGGCGCCAGTTAAAAGGAGTTTTTCGAATAAATTCACCAGTAAGTCAGGACTAGCAAATGGAAGATCAGCAGCAATTAACCCCACCAATGGATTTTTAGCTACTGACAGCGCTGTGAATAATCCTCCCAGAGCGCCCCGATCTGGAATTAAGTCATTATGAAGTGGAAGATTCAGGTCTTGATAACCGGAAAAATCATTGGAAATCACCACTAATTCATCTCCTACATCCAGGAAGCGATCTTTCAATCTCTTGATTAATGGAGTTCCCAGAAATGGGAGCAGGGCTTTATCCTTCCCCATCCGGGATGACTTCCCTCCGGCCTGCAGTACGATCGTAATCATATTCAGATTATAATTAATAGAGTGGGTTTCTTGTAAATCCATTTATTATCTACTTGTAATTGCAGAGAGGATCAATATGAGTTTAGTTGAAGAGCTGGATCGCTTAACCTTACCAGGTGATCTGGGGGAGGATCTTGATGACAAAGCGGTGCGCTGTCAGGCTTGCGCCCATACTTGTCTTATCCGGGATGGACAACGGGGCGTCTGTAATATCCGCTTTAACCGTGATGGTGAACTCCAGGTTCCCTGGGGGTATGTTACCTCGCTTCAGACCGATCCGATTGAAAAGAAACCCTTTTACCATTTTTTAGCCGGTTCAGATGCGCTGACTTTTGGTATGCTGGGTTGTAATCTGCATTGTGATTATTGTCAGAATTGGCTCACTTCTCAGGCTCTGCGCGAAAAAGGTACAGACCGTTTGGCGAGTATTATCCGCGAACTTTCCAGTGATGAAATCATTGACTATGGAATCAATTCTGGGGCGGAAGTAGTTGCCTCTTCCTACAATGAACCTTTGATTACCTCAGAATGGGCCAAGGAAATTTTCCTTAAAGCAGAACAGGCTGGGTTAAAACAGGTCTACATATCCAACGGGTTTGCCACAAAAATAGTGCTTGAGTACCTTAAACCGGTTCTGAAGGGATTTAAGGTGGATTTAAAGACCTTGCAGGAGGACCATTACCGTGATCTGGGAGGGCAATTAAACCCAGTTCTGGAAAGTATCCAATATGCCCATCAGTTGGGATTATGGGTTGAGATTGTCACTCTGATCGTCCCCGGATTTAATGACTCCACCAGTGAGTTGGTAGAGATTGCTGGATTTATCCAATCCATATCACCCAATATTCCCTGGCATGTGACTGCCTTTCGACCAGATTATAAAATGACGGATAAACCCAGGACATCAGCTTCCCAACTCCTTAATGCAGTGGAAATTGGTAAGAAACTAGGTCTAAATTATATCTATGCCGGGAATATGCCAGGGGGAGTCGGAGAATACGAGAATACTTCTTGTCACAATTGCCAGTCATCGCTAATTAAACGCCATGGTTATTTGATCAGAGAATATCGAATAACATCGGAAGGAACCTGTCCGGATTGTGATGCCAGCATCCCTGGTGTGTGGACTGAACATCCTGATCAAATCAACACGACTGGATTTAGGTTTCCCAGAATGATTTGATTACTGATGATAAAGATTTATTCCCGAGTGATTTGGATGCGCAGCACGTGTTTATCTATACCCCCAAATTGATATTTATAAAGCTCATCACCCCGCATAAAATCTAATTTTGTTTTTTGTTCTTCTATGCTCCACTGAATAATTTTGCTTAAGAGAACCCATCCAGGAGATAAATTCTCAAACATGGGATTAATCCCTGAATTATAGATCCAGACTACTCCGTTGTAATCAAAATTCAGATATCCAGCTGCTTTAATATCACCGACGGTGAGGAATGCCAGTTGAAGCCATCCAGCTTGAAATGCATCCCGGGCAGCATCCTTGATCTGGATGATCATCTTATCGGTCAGAAAGGCTGCTTTTTCCTGGTTATTTGCCATTAATTCCAGGAAGCTGTTGAGTTCCTGTTCAAGATTCCCTTCATCATCGGCGATGTACCAACTTACCGGGAGAAAATATTCTTCTGCCCTTCGAATTTTCCGATCAATTTCATGACGGTAGTGATCATCTAGCTCAGCAAGATACTCATCCCAGCTGCCTGGTAAGGTGAGAAATGGTGCTGGTTGAATTCTTTCTTGTTTTATTTGCCAGCTATGAGACTTCGCGGCTTTATGAAGGACAGGAATCGTTGGAGAATCTTCTAGAAGATTGTATAAATCCAAAACTTTCCAATCAGAAATTTGGCCAGTTTCAAGAATATCAAATACCTGGTTGATGAAGACCGGAATTTGGTCTTCTGACGCGATAAAGTCCAGGTAATCAGAAATTTCATAACTTCCCAGGAATAGTATCCGTTGGTTATTTATGAAAAACGGTGCGATTCCCTGAAGAACACCTGATTGATCGCGACCGGTGAGAATAAACAAATCACCCTGATCCCACTCCCCTCCACCAAAAGTAGCCCACCAGTTGGAAAGGAATTCATGCCTCAGGAACGGCACATCCCTTGCACTTTTTATCAAGAGGGAGTTCCAGTCACTTTTTTGGGCAATAAAATCAGAATCGGTCTGAATGATATCGATTTTCATCAATTATCCTCTAGCTCTCAGAGCTGGTTTCGAAACTCATTTTACCAGTATAATAAAAGCAGGTACTGAGCACAACTGGGATATGTGACTATGGCTATCAGGTTTAATCTAAACATACTGCCGATTTTCCAACAAGCGGGAAAAATAGTATCAGCATTACCAGGGCTGTATGTGGCTTCACCTCCCCGACGCTCACCTAGAAGGCGATCTCAAGAGCAGCTAATCCTGCATCTGAATATCGTGGGCAATGCTCCTCTTTCAGGGACTGCTCAACAGCAGCTTCTGGCAAAATTGGCCGAGGTGTATTTTCAATCTGATGGATCTACAACATCTGCTTTAAGAAATGTAACCGATGTTCTTAATAAGTACCTCTTGGATCGCAACTATCGGGCTTCCTCCCGGGGTTTAAAGGGTGTAGGATATCTCACTCAAATTGTATTAAGGGAAGATCGGATTGTTAATGCTCAGTGCGGACCCTCTTATATTTATGTGATCACTCCCGGCCAGGTAGAAGATTTATACGATCCTGATTTATCGGGATCCGGATTGGGAGTGGGGAAAACATTTAAGGTTCGTTACCATCAGGAATATATCCAGAAGAACCAATTGATTGTAATAACTCCCCAGCCGCCAGAATCTTGGACAGCTAATGTATTAAAGAACCTTCCCCGGATGAAACTGAGCGCGTTAGTTCAGCGCTTGCTCCATAAGGTTGAAGATAATTTTGAAGCTGTCCTTCTATTTCCGGTTGATGGAAAAGGAGAAGTCAAGGTTCTGCAGCCAAACTGGGAATTGGGTGTTGGTTCGATAGAGTTACCGGGAGTGGACCTTGCACCAGAACCTGAAGTTGAAATTGAACCAGACCCAATCCAAAAACAAACAACAGCTTCCTTCCAGGTAAAAGAAGATCCGGTTCCAGGCACATATCCTGACTCGCATCCCAAGGAGAAAATCCCGGGGATTGATATTCCGGAAATTCATCAGAAAGAACCTCGGGAACAGACGGGATTATCTACCAAATTGGCATCTGAGCTTAACCCGGTACTTGAGACCATCACGACATCAAAAGCTTGGTCCGTAATATCTGGTGCAACTTCCTCTCTTGGTAATGGGTTAGGGAAAGTCTGGAAATGGATTCTCTCATTGGTTGGAAGAATGCTTCCGGATGAACAAATACTGGATTTGCCATCCTGGACTTTAAGTTTAATTGCCATTCTTGTACCCTTGATAATGGTTGTGTTTGGAAGTGTCTTTTACATCAATCGGGGAAGAAATCACCTCTATCAAACCCATTACACAGAAGCACAAGCCTTGTTGGTTCTAGCAGAAACACAGATAGACCCCGCGGATTATTACGCAACTATTGTGAGTGCGTTTAATGAAATTCAATCAGCGCGAAGTTATCAACAAACCGATGAAGTCGAAGAGCTCTATCAATCTATTCGACTGGAATTAGACCTGCTTGATCGTGTTACTCGCCTGGATTACAAGCCCCTTTTCAGCCGGGGATTAGGGGTAGATGTAACAATATCCAAGATAGTGGTCACCCCCTGGAATGACCTCTATATGTTAAATGAAGACCAGGGTACAGTAATTTGGGCTCAATCTAATCCGGATGGATATCAGATTATTGATGAATTCAGTTGTGGTCCGATTGAAGGACATATTACGGTGGGTCCGCTGGTGGATATCGTTCCTCTGCCAACTTCCCAGGAAGATCAAGCGACAATTTTAGGGATTGATCAAAATCACACCATGATCTTTTGTTATGCGGATCTGAGTGAGACCCCGGTTATTTTTGAAGATATCTCTTACACCCTCGGGCGGGGACCAGTAATAGCGATTAGCATGGCTAGCAGTGCTCCCTATAATCTTTATATCCTTGATTCAGAAAAACGAGCGATCTGGATTGAGTATCAAAGCCAGAATTATCATGAAGGATCTGAATATTTTGGTGCTGTGGATTCACCGGAAATGGCTGATGCTCTTGAATTGGTCACAAACGGAAGTGAACTCTATATCCTGCATATGGATGGATATATCACCAAATGTGTCACTGAGAGACCAGATTCAAATCCTGTATGCACAACGCCATTTGAATACTCTGATCCCAGAGAAGGTCATGAATCTGGCCCATTCATTACAGGTGCAAATTTCAATTCATTTACTATAAAGGGCTCTCCTGGAATGGCAGTATATATGCTGGATTTTGAAGCACAAGCATTATATCGATTCAGCACTCAGCTGGAGTTGCAGGAACAGTTCCGCCCCCTGGAAGGTATCATCGATAAGCCGGCAACGGCTTTCACAATTACTATGAGTGACCGGGTTTTCCTTGCCGTGGATGATCAAGTGTATACTGCCCAATTAATTCCCTGAGCCTGATCCAAATCTAAAAAGGCTGATAAAGAATTATCAGCCTTTTTTTGTTTCATTTTATGATCTGTAACTCATTCTGGAATACGGATTTTATTTGTTAAAGGGTTACTCAGTTTCCTCAGGTTCTTCCTCAAATAGTTCTTCTCTGGGTGGTTGGAGCAGCACGATGGTGATGTTGTCATGTCCGCCGCGTAGATTTGCGAGATCAACCATTTTTTGGAGTTTTTCATCATGGGTGTCGTTTCCTTGAAGGATATCAAGGATTTCTTCAT
>JAZFRV010000212.1:0-2565 GCA_036445875.1 Anaerolineales bacterium | reverse complement strand
AACTTTTGTTTATTATAATTGTTCTTTAAGAAAAAAGATACTGGACGGAAAAATTCCAGGAGAAAAGATTATGATTAACGACACACTTCCATTTATCGATTTACACCGTCATCTTGACGGTAGTATCCGGCTGGAGACAATTTTGGAGTTAGGACGGAAATTTAATATCCCTTTGCCAGCTGAGGACCTCGAAGGATTAATTCCTTTCGTTCAAATCACTGAACCAAGACCCGGGGTTATGGCTTTTATTGAAAAATTTAAATATATGATCGGAGTTCTGGCGGACTATGATGCCTGCCGACAAATTGCTTTTGAAAATGTCGAAGATGCTGTTCGAGAAGGAATTGACTACATTGAACTCCGCTTCAGTCCGGTATTTATGTCTGAACCCCATGGTTTATCCCCTGAAGGGATTGTAGAAGCAATCATCGAAGGTGTAAATCAAGCCCAGAAGAAATATGATGTCCTGGTTAATTTAATCGGTATTATCAGTCGGACATATGGACCGGATTTGGGGTGGAAGGAATTGGAATCTCTGCTGATGTATAAAGATCAGATCGTTGCCCTTGACCTGGCAGGAGATGAAAGAAATTTCCCCGGGAAATTATTTATTGATCATATCCAGGAAGGGCGATCCGCAGGATGGAATATCACTATTCACGCCGGAGAAGATGCTGGTCCTGATAGCATTTGGCAGGCAGTAGAGGAGTTAAATGCAGACCGGATAGGTCATTGTATTAGTGCTGTTCAGGATCCGGAATTGATGCGGTATTTGGCTGAAGAACAGATTGGAGTGGAATGTAATCTAACCAGCAATGTCCAGACCAGGGTTGTTGAAAATTATAGTTCTCACCCATTAAAAATTTTCCTCGAAGAAGGCATCCTCGCTACCATCAATTCGGATGATCCTGGCATTAGCGGGATAAACCTGAAATATGAATATGAAACAGCTGCTCCTGCAGCAGGTTTGTCACCGGGATTAATTAAACAGGCTCAGAAGAATTCCCTAGAGGTTGCGTTTTTATCAGAAAATGAGAAGCAGAAACTCAGACAAAAAGCTGAAAAACGAAGGAAATGATAAAACATATGATTTTATCAAGGATCAGAGATATCCTGAGTGATTAATATATTCTCTCAATCCGCGTTTGATCCTTGTTTATCTTTGAGATTTAAGAGATAATATGCCTGTTGCCCGGATTTGAATCCGAACCGGGACAAATAATAATAGAACTGTATTACACATTCGGCCCCTACCTTAAAGGAGGGTACCATGTCTAATTCCCCCGATTCTTCCCGGAAAATAACTACCCACACCTTCCAATTGAAAAAACAGCATGGTGAGCGACTGACCATGCTGACTGCCTATGATTATCCAATGGCCAGAGCAGTAGATCTTGCCGGGATAGATTCCATCCTGGTAGGCGACTCTCTGGGAATGGTTGTCCTGGGTTACGATAATACCCTGCCAGTGACGATGGAGGAAATGCTCCACCACTGCCGGGCGGTCTCCCGGGGTGCTTCCAGGGCATTACTAATAGGTGATATGCCCTTCATGTCCTATCAGGTGAGTATTGAAGATGCGGTTCAAAATGCTGGGAGATTCCTTCAGGAATCTGGAATGGATGCTGTTAAATTGGAAGGGGGAAAAGAACGTATACCAGCGATTAAGGCTATCCTGGAGGCGGGTATCCCGGTTTTAGGACATTTGGGACTTACTCCGCAGAGCGTTCATAAATTAGGCGGGTTTAATGCACAGGGCAAAACAGCTGAGGCTGCTTTATCTATCTTGGATGATGCTTTATCTCTAGAGGAAGCGGGTTGTTTTGGTATGGTATTGGAAGCAGTACCTTCCAGGGTTGCCTCATTTATCTCCCAGAAGTTAAAGATTCCGACCATCGGTATTGGTGCCGGAAATGAATGTGATGGACAGGTCCTGGTTACTCATGATCTCCTGGGTTTATTCGATAAATTTACACCAAAATTTGTGAAACAGTATTCGGTCCTACATCTGGAGATCGACAAAGCTTTGAAAAATTATCGGGATGAAGTAAACCAGGGCGAATTTCCCACTAGTGAGCATTCATTTATAATCTCTGACCAGGAATGGGAGGTATTCCTGGACAAAGTGGGAGATTCCTGAATGATCACAGAGATCCTGATTGTAGGAACCGGGGCGATGGCTTTATTGTTAGGGGGACGCCTGGCGGCAGCCGGTATAAAAGTATCTCTTCTCGGCACATGGCAGGATGGAATAAATGCTATTCGGCAATCTGGTGTGCGGATTAGAACATCAGCAGGGGAGGTTTCATATCCTGTATTTGTCACGGATGATCCCCGGGAGATTAAGAAATCCTTGGTATCGTTAGTACTGGTGAAATCATGGCAAACTGAGCGGGCAGCTCAGCAATTAAAAGATTTGATATACCCTGATAGTATTGTCTTATCTCTGCAAAACGGGTTGGGAAACCTGGCGATATTAGAAGATGCCCTGGGTGAAGAACATACTGCTCTTGGTGTCACTACTTACGGCGCCACACTCGTGGAACCGGGAGTAGTCCAACCGGG
>JAZFRV010000211.1:0-13003 GCA_036445875.1 Anaerolineales bacterium | reverse complement strand
AGCACCGGCCCCTTTTGGTAAGTACTTCTGTTGGGCTGGGTATTCCGGGCTGTCTTTTAATCCCGGATAGCTGACCCACCTTACCTTTTTGTGTTTTTGTAAGAATTCGGCAGCTTTTTGAGCATTCTCCACATGACGCTTAATTCTTAAACTCAGGGTTTCCAAACCTTGAAGCAGGAGGAATGAGTTAAATGGGGAAATGCATCCGCCAATATCCCTTAAAATCTGCACCCTGGCTTTGGTGATGAATGCCGGCGCACCAAGCTGGGCATAGATCAGCCCGTGGTATGAGTCATCTGGCTGATTAAAGTTCGGAAATCGGGGGTTTCCTTCCCATTGAAAATTACCTCCATCCACAATAACTCCGCCTATTGAGTTCCCATGCCCACCGATAAACTTGGTCGCAGAATGGACGACGATATTTGCTCCCCATTCAAACGGACGGAAGAGATAGGGAGTGGTGAAAGTATTATCGATCATCAGCGGGATGCCAAATTCATCGGCAATTGAGGCTGTTTCTTCGAATGGAAATATATTTATCCTTGGGTTTCCTAAAGTCTCACCATACAAAAGCTTGGTGTTTGGTTTAATGGCTTGACGGAAATTTTCTGGATCTTTTGGGTCAACGAAGGTAATTTCAATTCCAAGGCGCGGTAGGGTATATGCAAACTGGTTGTAAGTTCCGCCATAGAGTGTGGACGCGGAAATAATATGATCACCAGCGCCGGCAAGAGCAAAGATTGCCTGAATCTGGGCAGCAGAACCGGAGCTGGTAGCCAGGGCACCAACACCTTCTTCCAGGCTTGCCATGCGCTGTTCAAAAACATCGTTTGTTGGATTCATAATCCGGGTGTAGATATTGCCGCTTTCTTCCAGTGAAAAAAGCCGGGCAGCATGATCTGTATTTTCAAAGAGATACGAAGATGTCTGGTAAATAGGCACTGCCCGGGATTTAGTTTCCGAATCTGGGGTTTGCCCGGCATGCAGCTGGCGAGTATTGAAGCCAAATTCATGTTCTGTAATTTGTTTAGACATTATGTTCTCCTTAGAATAATTTATTGAGTGCCTTTTAATTAATTTGATTCAGTTCAAAGGGGGTTTCTTGATAAACATAGTAGTTGATCCAGTTGGCGAATAAAAGGTTTGCATGACTGCGCCACCGAACGACGGGTGTTTTTTGGGGATCATCATCAGGATAATAATTAACCGGCACCGTGATTGGTAAATTGGCCTTGATATCCCGGTCATATTCAATTTTCAAGGTGAGGGGATCGTATTCAGTATGGCCAGTGACAAAGAGCTGTCTTTCATCGGTGGTTCCTGCGATGTAGATGCCTGCCTCTGATGATTCAACCAGGATCTCCAACTGAGGTTCATTTTCGATATCTTCCCGTCGAATTTCCGTATGGCGTGAATGGGGAGCATAAAAGACATCATCAAAACCGCGCAACAGCTTCACGTTTTGTTTGATCACCCGATGCCTGAATGCGCCAAATTTCTTTGATGGAAGCGGGTATTTTGGGATACCGAACCGCTGGTAAAGAGCTGCCTGGGCTGCCCAGCAAATATATAAATGGGCAAATACGTTGCTGGATCCCCAGGAGAATATTTCTGTTAATTCTTCCCAGTAATCTACTTCCTCAAAGGGCAGGTGTTCCACTGGCGCCCCGGTAATGATCAGCCCATCAAATTTCTGATCACGGATTTCATTAAATGTTTTATAAAATGTTATTAAATGCTCTTCAGGTGTATTTTTGCTTTCATGTGAGCACATCCGGATGAGGATAGGTTCTACCTGCAAAGCTGTATTACCAAGCAGTCGTAATAACTGTGTTTCAGTTGCAATTTTAGTGGGCATTAGATTTAGAATGGCAATTCGGATCGGGCGAATATCCTGATGCATTGCCCTGTTTTCATCCATTACAAAAATATTTTCCTTGACTAAAATTTCTTTGGCAGGTAGCTGATTGGGTATTTTGATCGGCATTATTGATTTCCTAGTGTCTTATATGTATTTTTCTATGGCTTGATAGAACGAATTTCATTAATTAAAAACATCAAAGTTTCTAATTTTAGATATATATTCGGTTTTATTTTTTTTAAATATTGCTGGATTTAAAGAAAAAAACCGCCGAAGATTGGGCGGTTATCCTGGATTATTAAATAGATAATCTTGATACACTAACCGGTCCAATCGTAAACTGGCTCTCGGGCGAGAGCCTGGGGCATCCCCATAGGCATAGTGGATGACAGGGTTATTAATTTGGACAGAACGGTTAAATTATCCATTAGGCAGAATTTTACATTGATTTTTCTACTATGTCAAGAATTAATCTCGGTTAATTTTCAATGATTTCTGACTTTTTGATTTCCTCCCTCAGCATTTTCCATAAAAGACGAATAAGATTAAATCGACTTCTTCGAGTAGTCTGTCTGGAATTGCCTGTCCAATATCACAGACTGATTCTAAACAAATAGTCAAGGCCAATCTATCTCATTTCTCAACAAGAATTGAGTACTCCCACCAAATTGTTAAAGAAGGGACGTTGTTATTTGCTCTAAATTCCTCTTGTGAAGTTATTTAAGAATGATATAATTCCCGCTAATATAATAAAGCATTGAGCGGAACGAGTATCCTTTGAGATAACTCCAGAGATTGAGGGTCCCCGGCTGAAAGCCTTCAAAGTGAAGACAAAGGTGAAAACCATCCGTGAGTGAGTCTCCCAAATCATAGATAATGAGAGTATGAGACTCCGGGGCAACCCGTTATTCTTGAATGAGTGCCTGACGATTGATCGTCGTTGAATTTGGGTGGAACCACGCGAAAAGAACCGCGTCCCTTTTGGACGTGGTTTTTGTTTATATAAGGAACCAAGAATATGTTGAAAGAAAATATTATTCCCCTGATCTGTTTGGGGGTGGGAAAAGTTGGCAGAGAACTATTAAAACAGATTTTAAATGATGGAGAAACCATCAAGCAGCGAACAGGATTCTCACTCGTTCCATTTGTCATCGCCGACAGCAACGGCGCTCTGGTAAATCCCGCCGGTTTAACTGCTCAAATTCTCCAGTCTGTCCTGGATGTATCTTCAAAAGGAAAAAACCTGCAGTTGCTAAAAGATCATTCCTCCTTTCCAAGAATAGAAGAAGTTTTCCAGCCGGGAATGATATTAATAGACTTGACTGCTTCCTCGGAGACAGGGTCCATTATAAGGGAGGCACTTGATGCCGGGTGTGGCATTGTGCTGGCAAATAAAATCCCTCTAACCAGGCCATGGCAGCAAGCTGGGGAGCTGTTTAATAATCCCAATGTGCGTTATGAATGCACCGTAGGTGCAGGACTGCCATTGATCAATACATTGGACTATTTGATTGATACTGGTGATCAAATAATATCCATTGAAGGATGTTTTAGTGGAACGCTTGGATATTTGTGCACCGAACTGGAACAGGAAGTGCTATTCTCAAAAGCCGTATTAACTGCGCGCGATAAAGGATTTGCTGAACCAGACCCCCGGGAAGATTTAAGCGGCAAGGATGTTGGAAGGAAAGCACTAATATTGGCCCGTACCGCCGGTTGGTCCCTGACTGAAGAGGATCTTCAAGTTAATGGCCTCCATCCGAAAGAATTGGCAGATATTCCCCTAGATTTGTTTTTATCAGAAATTTACTCTCTGGATGAGGAGTATAAAAAACGATTTGAATCAGCGTTGGCCAAAAATAAAACACTGCGTTATACTGCCCGCTTATCGCCCGGAGGAGGAGAGGTTGGGTTGGTATCCGTCTTGCGGGAAAGTTCGTTGGGAGCACTGCAGGGTCCGGCTAATATAATTTCAGTGCAAACTAGGCGATATTTTGATAATCCATTGATTATTTCCGGTCCCGGCGCAGGTCCAGCGGTAACCGCTGCCGGGGTTCTGGGGGATGTCATTAAATTAGCACATATGAATCAAAGTGGCTGATCTTCGAAAGGAGTATAGCATGCGTACAGTAGTTATGAAATTTGGTGGCACCTCAGTAGGAAGTGTTAAAGCCCACAAACAAGCAGGTGCAATTATTTTAGAACATAATAAGGATTGGGATCGCCTGGTTGTTGTTGTATCAGCGATGAGCGGTGTGACCAATTTATTAATTGAGGGAGCTCAGTCAGCATCGCTGGGAGAGAACCAAACTTATCAGGATGTTGTCAAACAGCTCAGCACCAAACACTATCAGGTGGTGGATGCACTTCTGAATGACAGTAAAGAACTGACCTCTGTTCGGGAGTCTATAGATCTGTTTCTTGATAAATTTGCGGCATTCTGTAACAGCATTCACGTGCTGGGAGAGTGTACACCGAGAGCCCTAGATACGATATCCTCTTTTGGAGAGAGGATTAACGCGCGTATTTTGGCAGCTTATCTCCGCCAGGAAGGATTGCTCAGCGAAGCGGTCGATTCTACAGATTTGATTATCACAGATGAAAAATTCCAAAATGCAGTGCCATTGATGGACCTGTCCTGCAAACAAGTACACAGTGTCCTGGTCCCTCTTCTGGAACAAGGTCAGGTGCCTGTGGTCACGGGTTTCATGGCAGCCACGGAATCTGGAGTAACCACAACTCTGGGACGGGGGGGCAGCGATTTTAGCGCATCTATTTTGGGGGTCTGCCTGGAGGCCGATGAGGTTTGGATTTGGACCGATGTGGATGGCGTGATGACCACCGACCCGCGGATTGTACCCGAGGCAATATCACTACACCTCTTGTCGTATAACGAGATGAGTGAATTAGCTTACTTCGGCGCCAAGGTGGTTCATCCCAGGACTATTCAACCGGTAGTCGATCATGAGATTCCATTAAGGGTCAAGAATACGACCCATCCAGCCCACCCTGGCACCTTGATCGTCAAGAACTCAGAAATGGTTAAAAATACTGTCAAAGCAGTCACTCTCATTGAAGGTTTGAGTATGATTAATGTGGAAGGTAAGGGTATGATGGGCATACCCGGGATTGCAGCCCGAACCTTTGCTGCTGTCGCCAGTCAGGGAGCCAGTGTATTAATGATTACCCAGGCATCCTCAGAACAATCGATTTCTTTTCTTCTACCGATGGAAACTGTAACATCAGTCCTTCTTGCTCTGCAGGAAGAGATGGCCCGAGAATTGGAAAGGAAGGATATTGAAAAGATTTGGTCCAAGGATAATATGGTGATTGTCACCGCAGTGGGGGCTGGTATTCGTACAACACCTGGAGTTGGAGCTCGAATTTTTGGAGCCCTGGCTGAGGGAGCCATCAATGTGATAGCAATTGCCCAGGGATCTTCGGAGTGCAGTATCTCACTAGCCATTGAGGCTCAAGATGGAAAGCAGGCCGTACGCCAGATCCACAAGGCAATCCTCCATAACTCTGGAGATAATTTAAGCGGAAAGGAGGATTAGATGAATAAGAAGACAAAACTTCGGGTTGGTGTTCTGGGAGCGACAGGCATGGTAGGGCAAAACTATGTCCGGCTGCTGGATGATCATCCCTGGTTTCAAATTTCATATCTCGCTGCTTCCCCTCGATCCTCAGGAAAGACATACGCCCAGGCAGTATCTGGCCGCTGGTTGGTAGAAGGAGAGATCCCCAAAAATGCAGCGAAAATAATGGTCAATTCAGTTGAAGATGTTGAAGCTGCTGCCAAGGCATGTGATTTTGTATTTTCTGCTTTCAACCTGAAGAAGGAAGCGGTGCGGAAACTCGAAACGCAGTATGCTCAACTTTTACCGGTTGTTTCCAATAACTCAGCTCACCGGTTCAGTGAAGATATTCCCCTGATTTTACCCGAAGTTAACCCTCAACATTTGAAAATAATTCCTGTCCAGCAGCGAAACCACGGCTGGGACAAAGGTTTTATCATCGTCAAACCTAACTGTAGTATCCAGAGTTTTCTTCCTCCGGTCTTCGCCCTGATTGCAGCAGGGTATCCGGTGAAGAGCTTGGTAGTTACTACTCTTCAGGCAGTTTCAGGAGCGGGTTTCCCGGGTCTGGCTGCTCTGGGGATGATCGACAACGTCATCCCTTTTATCGAGGGCGAAGATGAAAAGAGTGAACGGGAACCATTAAAAATCTTGGGTTCTATCCAGAATAACAGTTTTATCGATCTTGATTCACTGGTCCTATCGGTTTCCTGTAATCGTGTCCCTGTGAGTCATGGTCACCTGGCCTCTGTCAGCTTGAAATTTAGGGATAATAAACCCACTATTCAGGAGATCAATGATATTTGGGAATCATTCGAAGGAGTTCCTCAATCGTTGGATCTACCTTCTGCCCCGCATCCTCCCCTTGTGGTACGAACTGAAATTGATCGCCCACAACCGGTAAAAGATCGGGATGCTGGAAACGGGATGGCAATCTCTGTTGGTCGGTTGCGTGAGTGTCCCTTATTTGATATCAGGTTTTCTGCTCTTTCCCATAACCTTGTACGTGGAGCAGCTGGCGGTGCTATCCTGAGTGCCGAGTTGCTAAAAGCCAAAGGCTACCTCTAATCAAATAATCTATCGGAAAAGAATTGGTAAGTGATTAGTTATTAAAATACTTCATTGGGGAAAAACAATTCACAGGATCAGTTATGAAAGTATATGGAAAAACATCACTGCATGAAATATTGGGTGATTTGATTGTCTATCGCAACCTGGATCCGGTGAATTCTCAGTTACCCAGGCTTGACGAGATCAAAAAATCACTGGCGATCCCAGCCGGGAAGACCCCGCGGAAAGGACAGCCAGCATACGCAGGAGTAGTCGTTCAACTGCTCGAAGCGGCAGCCAACTTAGTTGATCCAAATTCTTCCATTCAACAGCTGGTTTATTTAGGAGATACCCAACTGAATGATGGCAATGCATTTTTAACTATATGTAATGCTGGAGATTGGCCAGGAATCGCTTTTATAGCCGCTGAAAATCAAAAACCCCCCACAATGGAGTTGGTTGAGCAGGGAACCAAAAATATCTGTCTGGCAAATCGTTGGTCAGCTTTGGAAGATTTTGAGGATTATTGCCGGACCCATGATTTTCATATAGGAAAAGGTACGGCTGTTATCGTTGATTTGGATAAGACCGCTCTTGGAGCCCGCGGACGCAATGATCATGTTATCAATCAGGCGCGTGTGGATGCGGTCAGGCTCACGGTTGGAAATTTCCTAGGAAGAGATTTTGACCTCGAGAGTTTTCAAATAACTTATGACCTGTTGAATCAGCCTGCTTTCCATTCCTTTACCACGGATAACCAGGACTACCTGGCCTATATATGCTTGATACTGGGCAGTGATCTATATGAGCAAGAATCTTTGATAAATAAACTTGGCCAGGAAGGAATGGAGACATTTGATCTATTCATTCAGAAGGTCAATGACCAGGCAGAAAAACTGTCACCCGAATTAAGAAATGTCCACAACAGTGTATACGAAAACGTTCAATTAGGAGACCCAACACCCTTTAAAGCCTTTCGCTATCAAGAGTATCTGACCACTACGTCCCGAATGGGATGCCAGGGTGATTGGAAAACCGTATCAGAATTATTATCAAATGAAATCGTCATTACCCAGGAAATTCGTGAAGCAGCCCTGCGTTGGAAAAGGGAGGGAGCGTTGCTATTTGGCCTTTCCGATAAGCCTGATGAAGCCTGTTTTCCCGGGAAGGAATTAGCGGTCCAAGGACACCTGCCTATCCACTGTCTAGAGACTTATGTTGTAGGTGAGTAAAAAGAGGAGAGAAATCTATGGCATACGATAGTTGGCTTGAGTGCATCCGGGGTTGTGGAATCCGGTATTCAATATTTGATGTGATATATCGCTGTCCGGAATGTGGGGGATTGCTTGACGTCGTGCACGATCTGAATTTATTGCAGGGACGCAGCGCCGCGGATTGGAAGATCTTATTTGACCAGCGAACCCGTACCAATCAATGGCCCTTTGGTAGCGGTGTATGGGGAAAAAAAGAGTGGGTCTGTCCCCAAGTAAAGTCTGAAAATATAGTTTCCCTATATGAGGGACATACAAATTGTTTTCAGGCCCGGCTCCTAGGACAAAAAATCGGTCTACCCGATCTTTGGGTAAAACAATGCGGAATCAGCCACACAGGCTCATTTAAAGATTTAGGGATGACAGTGCTGATTTCTGTCGTTAACCAGATGATTGCAGACAATAAACCCATTAGGGCGGTAGCGTGTGCTTCAACAGGAGATACTTCTGCTGCCTTGTCCGCCTATGCTGCTGCAGCAGGAATCCCTTCCGTGATCCTTTTACCAAAAGGGAAAGTTTCAACTGCCCAGCTGGTCCAGCCGATTGCCAATGGAGCTCTGGTGTTAGCTCTTGACACGGATTTTGATGGCTGTATGGCTATAGTGGAAGAGTTGACCAAGGACCCCACAATTTACCTGGCAAATTCGATGAATTCGCTGCGCATTGAGGGGCAGAAAACAATCGGGATTGAGATCGCCCAGCAATTTAATTGGGATATGCCTGATTGGATCATTATTCCTGCAGGTAATCTTGGAAATGTGACCGCTCTGGGACACGGATTAATTATGATGAAGGAATTAGGTTTGATTGATCACTTTCCGAGGATTGCCTGTGCACAAGCAGCAAATGCAAACCCCCTGTACCTGAGCTTCAGGACGAATTTTAAGGAGTATCGTCCTGTGGAAGCTCAAAAGACATCTGCTTCTGCGATCCAGATTGGAGATCCAGTTAGTTATGAGCGTGCAGTTAAAGTTTTAAGGTCTTTTGATGGCGTTGTGGACGAAGCTACAGAAGATGAGCTCGCTAACGTGGCTGCACTTGCTGACACCACTGGTCTTTATACATGTCCCCAGACCGGAGTGGCACTGGGTGTGTTGTTAAAAATGATCAAGCGCGGGGATCTTGACTCTGATGACCAGGTAGTCGTTATATCTACTGCGCATGGTCTTAAATTTACTGAATTTAAAATTGATTATCATGAGGATAATTTAAGGGATATTATTAGCCGACACGCTAATTCTCCCGTTGAACTTCCCCCCGACATTAAACTGGTAAACGAGACTATCAATCGCTCTATAGATTAATGGGTATCATCCTCCATAGATCAGTCGCATATCTCTCGTAGATTAATCCTCACTATTTGTTTGGTGATCAATGTTCTCGAAACTAAATCTTGTATCTATACAAGAGAATACAGCAAGGCATCAATGCCCAAAAGATAAGAGGTCATACCAAAGCCGGTAATTGTTCCCTTGCACACTGGCGCAATGACAGATTGGTGCCGGAACTCCTCCCGGGCGTAGACGTTCGACATATGCACTTCCACAACAGGGATTTCAATCGCCGCAATTACATCGCGCAACGCTACAGATGTATGAGTATATCCGCCAGGATTAAAGACCACACCATCAGCCCAGCTTTGCGCATCTTGCAACGCATCTATCAAAACACCCTCGAGGTTTGACTGCAGGCAAGTCACTTTAACTCCAAGTTCACGACCATTTTCAGTCAATAGAGTATTAATTTCGTCAAGGGTCATTGAACCATATATCTCCGGTTCTCGTGCACCTAACAAGTTCAGGTTTGGGCCATGTAATATCAAGACATTCATTCATCACCCTCCAATACCGAATATAAATTATCAACTTCTACCCCTACCTTTACTTCGCCAATTTTTACTGGCAGCGCAAAGCGAATAACTCCCTCAGATTTTTTCTTATCCTCTTTCATGACACGGATGAGTTCCGTGAGTGGTAAATTCTTGGGGATATCGATAGGAAGCCCTATCCCCGATAGGGTTTCCACCAGCTTATCAGATAACCCCTGGTCTGCCACTGACAAACGTTCCGCAAATTTGGCTTCGGCTACCATTCCTATAGCGACAGCTTCGCCATGTAATAAGTTGAATTTGCTGACAAGTTCCACCGAGTGACCGACAGTATGACCGAAGTTCAAAACAGCCCGAGAGCCTTTCTCGTAAGGATCTTCTTCGATCACTTTCACCTTGACCGCTATCCCTCGTCGAACCACTTCCGGCAGGGAATTTTTGACAACGTCCCAGCCCTGGTTACAAAGATTGAACAATTCGGGGTCGGCGATAACACCGTGCTTAACTACTTCCGCCAGCCCGGCACGCAACTCACGTTCAGGTAACGTGAACAGTACATCGGGGTCAACCAGCACAAATCGCGGCGGGTGAAACGCACCCACCAGATTCTTGCCTTCGGGCAAATCGAAGCCTGTCTTGCCACCCATACTTGCGTCCACCATGGCAAGCAGAGTCGTTGGTACAGCAACCCATCTGCAGCCACGCATGAATGTTGCCGAGGCAAATCCTGCCAGGTCACCAACCACCCCGCCGCCTAACGCAATGAGGGTGCTTTTTCGGTCGAGATTCGCCTCCAAACAACCACGCCACAAGGTCGATACTGTTTCGATTGTTTTATTCACCTCGCCAGCCGGGATGACTAATTTGCTAGCAACATAACCTTCTGCCTGTAAAGATTCCATTACTCGCTCAGAATACAGTGGAGCAATATTCGTATCACTCACCACTAATACTGGACCACCCACCTCTCGCGATTTAAGCATCTCACCGAGAGTATCTAATCCACCTTCCTGTGTTAACACATCATACCCGGACCCCATGGAGCGAAGATGATACCGCCCAACCAGAATCTGGATATTGCTGGCAACCTGGTCCGGTGACTCGGAAGCATCCACGCGCAGAGGGAATGAATTGTAGTGCGTCTCCCTGTTTTTTAACAATAACTTGAGAGTTGTTTCAAATTCACCTTTCAACAGGGGACGCTGATTAGGATCCTGCCCCAGCCGGGCCGAAAGTATGGATAGATCTGATTCGAGAAAAATCACCTGTCCATGTTTTTCGACCAAGGTATGATTCTCATCACGCAGCAATGCGCCGCCACCTAAGGCAATGACCATGTCCCCTTTCTTGGTAATTTCTTGTAACAAAATGGTTTCCGCATCTCGAAATGCATTTTCTCCTTGCTCAGTTATGAACTTTGCAACGGTTTGTCCAGAATCTTTCTCAATTTCAGTATCCAGATCGAGGAAAGGTAAATTAAGAAATTTCGACAGCAATTTACCAATGGTTGATTTGCCGCTGCCAGAAGGACCATAGAGGAAAATATGCATGCCTTACTCCCACCAGCCGTGTGAATGGTTGTCCATCGGGAGATCCTCGAGCCGCACCTGGCGTAGAGCTTTAAAACGTGGTTTCATCTCGGCCAGCGAATCGCCCCCCAATTTTTCTATAAGTGCGTCGGCAATAACATAAGCAACCATCGCTTCAAGAATGGGAACTGCGCGGGGAACAGGGCAAAAATCAGAGCGTTCGTATTGAGTTAGAGATTCTTCGCCAGTTGCCAGATCAACAGTCATTTGAGGGTTGAGGGTGGTGGAAATGGGTTTCATAGCGGCCCGGATGATGATCGGCTGACCATTGGATATTCCACCTTCGGTGCCGCCGGCTCGATTAGTTGATCGCTTTAACATCGTGCCTTCTAATCGAATTTCATCATGCACCTTTGTACCTGGTAAGCTTGCATTTTCAAAAGCGCTGCCAATTTCGACTCCTTTCATCGCCTGAACAGACATAATCGCCTGCGCCAGCCGAGCTTCAAGACGACGATCCCATTGTGTGAAAGATCCGAGTCCAACAGGTACATTGATTGCAAAAATCTCAATAATGCCACCTAAGGTATCTTTATTTTGGATGATTTCTTTAATGTGTGCTCTTATCTTCTTCGCTGCAGCAGGATCAGGGCACCGGACATCATTCTTTTCAGCCGCTTCAAAGCGAGATTCCAGATCAATTTCATTCAGATTGGCTTCAATCTTGCCAATCATACGCACATACCCACCAACTTTAATCCCGAACTGCGATAAAAATTTTTTGCAAACCGCTCCTACCGCAACTCGCATGGTCGTTTCACGCGCTGAGGCACGCTCGAGGGAAGGGCGTAAATCTCGATACCCATATTTGACCACCCCAGTTAAATCTGCGTGGCCAGGCCGTAATTTGGTCATCGGATCTATAGCTTTACCCTTCCAGTTGACGTGGTCGGCGTTTTCGACCAGCATTGAAATTGGCGAGCCGATCGTCTCTCCGGCCATTACTCCACTTAATAATTGGACAGAATCCTTCTCTATCTTCATCCGTCCTCCAGCTCCATAGCCTTTTTGGCGGCGGTCAAGCTCGAGGTCAATGATAGATACGTCAAGCGGAAGACCAGCAGGTATACCATCCAATATAACTGTTAATGCAGGGCCATGCGATTCCCCTGCAGTCAAAAAACGTAAACTCATGTTTCCTCCACAGCAGTAAATAGATGTTCACGGGGTACATCGTACCCCGTCCAAAGCTCGAAAGCCAAGGCAGCCTGTTCCACCAGCATACCCAAACCTGTGATTGCAGGTAACCCCGCAGCTCGGGCATCAAGGACAAATTTCGTGTCATGTGGGTGATAGACCAGGTCATAAATAACAGCCTTTTGCGGGAACGATAAGTCTGCAGACCAGGGAGAATTCTCGATCTTAGGCGACATACCAACAGGAGTAGCATTGACAATCAATTGAAGATGGGGAAATAGGGAGCGAATGGCATTGTTTTGGTATTTAATACTAGATATCCGGGATTCGTAATCAGAGAATTGGGCAAGGAAATCTTTTGCATTCTCCGGGCGGCGGATAGCGAGGGTGACAATCCAACCATCATTGACAAGTGCATATGAAATTGCACGAGCCGATCCTCCTCCTCCGAGCACGAGGGCGTTTTTCTTTTCTTTTCTTTCCCATTTCACCTTGGCTAAGAATTTCTGTAAATCTGCTAAAAAACCGGCTGAGTCAGTGTTTTCTCCAATTAATTTTCCGTTTTGTTTGGAAATAGTATTGACTGCACCAATGGCTTTTGCTGTCGGAGTTAAATCGTCAAGCAAAGGGATAACCGTTTGTTTGAACGGGATCGTCACATTCAACCCTGTGATCTCACCGCTGTGAAC
>JAZFRV010000210.1:0-6756 GCA_036445875.1 Anaerolineales bacterium | reverse complement strand
TCTGATCATTCTCAAAGAAAAAATGGACTCGGGGAGACCCGCTTTTTCGAAAGGTATGCTTAAAAAGGCCAGGTACCTGGCAGAACAAAATCTGGAGATCCTCGCTCCTTATGCAGAACTGGGCATACCCATCATTGGTTGTGAACCCAGCGTGGTTGTTATGCTTAAAAAGGAATATCAGGATCTGGTGCCTGGACCCAATTCGGAGCGAGTTGCCAAATCAGTATTACCAGTGGAGGAATACCTGCTCCAAGAAATCCAGTCTGGAAAGGTGTCACTTGGTTTTGATGATCATCCCCGCCGGATCCTTTACCATGGTCATTGTCAGCAAAAAGCCAATTTTGGTACTGAAAACACTCTTAGATTATTAGGGCTGCTGCCAGGATGTGAGGTTGAGGAAATTGAAGCCGGGTGCTGCGGCATGGCCGGTGCATTTGGCTACGAAAAAGAACATTACCAGTTCTCTCTGGAAGTCGCAGAATTAGGGCTTGCTCCGAAAGTTCGAGAAGCTGATCCAGATGTTATCATCTGCGCCTCAGGTACATCCTGCAGGGAACAGATTCAACATACAGCAGATCGCGAAGCATTTCATCCGTTGGAAATATTCGCTGATGCAATATTGTGAAACCCCTGGGGTAATAATTCGTATTTAGTAATATAGCATGCAGGAAATATCAACCTCGGCCTGAACAAAGCCGAGATCAAATAGCAAAGGATTTAATCATGGAATGGTTATCATCACCTGAAAGTTGGATCGCCCTCTTGACACTTACTGCCCTGGAAATTGTATTGGGAATAGATAATATTATATTCATTTCTATTCTCGCCGGCAAACTTCCAGAAAAACAACAGGACTTTGGACGGCAGATTGGACTTGTGCTGGCAATGGTCACCCGCATCTTGCTGCTCTTCTCTTTGGCCTGGCTCACCCGGTTAACCACTCCTCTTTTTACTGTTTTTCAATACGAGATAACAGGTCGAGGTTTGATTCTAATCACCGGCGGTTTGTTCCTGTTGGGTAAAAGCACATTCGAAATCCATGAACGCCTGGAAGGAGAAGAAGGCCATGCCTCCCAGAAAGTAACCCCATCATTGACCGGGGTGATCGTACAGATCATGCTGCTGGATATTGTCTTCTCTCTGGATTCCGTCATTACTGCCATCGGTATGGTAAATGAAATTGCCATCATGGTTACAGCAGTGGTAATCTCGGTTTTGATCATGCTCTTTGCATCCAGCCCAATCAGTTCATTTGTAAATGACCGTCCTACTCTGAAGATCCTTGCCTTGAGCTTTTTGCTCTTGATCGGTTTTTCCCTGGTGGCAGATGGACTGGGCTTCCATATCCCCAAAGGATATATCTATTTCGCGATGGGCTTCTCTGTATTTGTTGAAGTCATCAACCTCCGGATCCGGGCCAGGACTAGGCCGGTTCAGCTACGGAAACCATACACTGTGGAGGAATAGGAAAAGATGGATTCTCCCCGCGTAATTCTTCATCTCGATCTGGATGCGTTCTTCTGTGCTGTGGAAGAAATCAAGGATCCTGGTTTACGCGGGAAGGCTTTTGCAGTCGGGGGATCCCCCACTGGTCGGGGTGTGATCACTTCCTGTTCCTATCCTGCCCGGAAAATGGGCGTCCACTCAGCCATGCCGGCAGGCAAAGCCCTCCAGCTCTGTCCAACATTGATCCTGGTATCCAGGAACCACCGTGATTACGGTCGCTACTCAAAGATGGTGATGAAATGCCTGGGCCGTTATTCTGACCAGGTTGAACAAATCTCCATTGATGAAGCTTTTTTAGACATTTCTGATCTGGGCGCAGAACCCAGGTCGGTGGGAGCTGAACTTCAGGGGCTAATTCTTGATGAGTTGGGTCTCCCCAATTCCATTGGTATTGCCAGTAATAAATTGGTTGCAAAGATTGCTACAGATGTAGGCAAAGTTGCTTCAACGGGAGACAGCTATCCCAATGCCATCACTGTCGTACCTCCCGGAGAAGAACGATCCTTTATGGATCCCCTCCCGGTTGATATGCTGTGGGGCGTAGGCCCAAAAACCAGGGAAAGGTTGGAAAGAATTAATATTTACACTATTGGGGATTTAGCATCATATTCTGAAATTGATTTAGCGAAGTCGTTTGGCAAACACGGATATGATTTATCACGGCGGGCAAAAGGAATAGATAAACGAGGAATTGTCACCCAGCGTGGTGTAAAATCTGTAAGCAATGAAAGGACATTTCGGGAAGACCTGGGAAGAAAAAATGAAATTCTGAAATATATCACCCAGTTATCCGAGAAAGTGTCTAAACGATTAAAGAAGAAAAATTTGCGTGGAAAAACCGTTCAGATTAAAGTCCGCTGGTCTGATTTCACCACGTTAACCCGTCAGAGCACCTTATCCCAAACAACCAATGATTTTAGTGTTATTCGGCGAACTGCAGCTGAGCTGCTGGACCAGGTTTGGGATGATGGACGGATGATCCGTCTGGTCGGAGTTGGAGTTCACAACCTTGATACAGATGCCCATCAATTGGGTTTGTGGGATCGGGAGGCGATCAAAGACATCAAACTTCAGGAAACACTCAAGTCATTAAAGGAAAAATATGGGGAGAATGTCATATCCAGGGGGATAAATAAGTAATTGGACAAATATTCGTAATCAAGCTATAAATCAATTATAATTACCAGTTGGATTAATTGTAAATAAATCCTCAATTTAACACGCTTACTATCCTAATTAAGTGGGGTTCATTATATGACAAAAGATATTCGAATGATTGACGGCAACGAAGCAGTAGCCGCAGTTGCCCATAAGATCAATGAAGTTATCGCGATCTACCCAATCACCCCCTCCTCACCGATGGGTGAACATGCAGACGCCTGGTCGGCGCAGGGAAAAACCAACATCTGGGGGACTGTCCCTGATGTGATAGAAATGCAGGCCGAAGGTGGAGCTGCAGGTGCAGTGCACGGTGCATTGCAAGCCGGGGCATTAACAACCACATTCACAGCTTCCCAGGGATTGCTGTTGATGCTGCCCAATATGTACAAAATTGCGGGAGAATTGACCCCCACAGTATTCCATATCGCGGCTCGTTCCCTTGCCGCCCAGGCCCTGTCAATCTTCGGAGACCATTCCGATGTCATGGCCGCCCGGTCAACCGGATTTGGAATGCTGGGATCTGGGTCCGTACAGGAAGCCCACGACTTCGCATTGATTTCCCAGGCAGCCAGCCTGGAATCCCGGATTCCCTTCCTCCATTTCTTTGAAGGATTCCGGGTATCCCACGAACTCAACAAAGTGGAAATGCTGCCGGATGAAGTCCTGGCAGGATTAATATCAGAAGAAGCGGTTATGGCCCACCGCAGCCGGGCATTAAATCCTGACAAGCCTGTTCTGCGCGGTACCGCTCAGAACCCGGACGTATATTTCCAAGCCCGGGAAACTGTGAATCCCTACTATGATAATGCCCCTGAGATCGTTCAGGATGTGATGAATAAATTTAAGAAACTTACTGGTAGAGAATACAAACTTTTTGACTACGAAGGAGCCGAAGACGCTGAGCGAGTAATAGTAATCATTGGTTCGGGTGGGGAAGCTGCTGGCGAGACTGCAAAATACATTATTGAGAATGAAGGCGAGAAAGTTGGTGTAGTCCGTGTCCGTTTGTATCGACCATTTTCAGTAAAAAACTTGGTGGAAGCTTTTCCAGCCACAACCAAAGTGGTTGCAGTCCTTGACCGCACCAAAGAACCCGGTGCCGCTGGCGAGCCGCTTTACCAGGATGTTGTCGCAGCCATTACAGAAAGTATCACTGAAGGGATCGCTCCCTTTAAGGAAACCCCCAGAATCATCGGCGGTCGTTATGGTCTTTCCTCCAAGGAGTTTACTCCCGGAATGGTGAAGGGCATCTTCGATGAAATGAAGAAAAAATTACCCAAGAATCACTTCACTGTCGGTATTGACGATGATGTGACTCACACCAGCATTGATTATGATCCCTGCTACTTGATAGAAGGGGAAGAAGTCATCCGCAGTGTATTCTTCGGGTTGGGTTCAGATGGTACTGTGGGCGGCAATAAAAACTCCATTAAGATTATCGGCACCCAGACCGAAAACTATGCCCAGGGATACTTTGTATATGACTCCAAGAAAGCCGGCGCAAAAACTATCTCGCATCTGCGATTTGGCCCCAATCCAATCAAGGCTCCTTATATTATCGAAGTTAACCAGGCTGATTTTGTAGCCTGCCACCAATTCAGCTTTCTGGAGCAAATTGACATGCTGAAATATGTCAAACCGGGCGGCACATTCCTTCTGAACAGTAGTTACGGCCCTGATAAGATCTGGGAAAAATTACCTCGTGACTTCCAGCTGGCAATACTCTCTAAAGAAGCCGACTTCTATATTGTAGATGCATATCAAATCGCTGAAAATGCTGGGCTTGGCACCCGCATTAACACCGTCATGCAAACCTGTTTCTTTGCCATCAGCGGCGTTCTGCCCAAGGATCGGGCTATCAAAGAGATCAAAGTCATGATCCAAAAAAGCTACGGTAAAAAAGGCGAGGGCGTAGTTAATATGAACTACGCCGCTGTAGACCAGGCACTTGAAAACATGCATAAAATTGAAATGCCTGCCAAAGCTGACAGCAGTCTAAAAATGAGACCTCCTGTTCCTGAGGATTCTCCTGAATTCGTCAAAAATGTCATCGGGACAATTATCAAAGGCGAAGGGGACAGTCTTCCTGTGAGCGCTTTCTCCGTAGACGGGACTTTTCCCACCGGCACCACCCAGTACGAAAAACGCAACATCGCTCTGGAAATTCCTCAGTGGAATCCTGATTCCTGCATCCAATGCAACAAATGCGCTTTTGTTTGCCCCCATGCGGTCATTCGTCCCAAAGTTTATGACTCTGAGATTCTGGCCGGCGCTCCGGAGACATTCAAATCTCTAGATGCAACTGGTCGGGAATTTAAGGATATGAAATATACCATCCAGGTAGCTCCAGAGGATTGCACTGGCTGCTCTCTGTGTGTCAGCGCTTGTCCCCAAACCGATGTGGAAAATCCAGCGCTGCAGATGGTTGATCAGCCTCCGCTCCGGGAAAAAGAATCTGAAAATTGGGTCTTTTTCCAATCGATCCCCAACCCGGATCGCACCAAGTTGAAACTCACCCGGCCCAAAGACTCGCAGTTCTTGGAACCGCTGTTTGAGTTCTCCGGCGCCTGCGCTGGATGTGGTGAGACTCCATACGTGAAGCTGCTCAGTCAGCTGTACGGTGATCGCAGTTTTATTGCTAATGCCACAGGTTGCTCCTCCATTTATGGCGGCAACTTGCCAACCACCCCCTGGAAAGTAAATGCTGACGGCCAAGGTCCAACATGGAGCAACTCGCTCTTTGAGGACAATGCAGAATTTGGTCTTGGCATGCGTCTGACCATTGACAAACAAAAGGAATATGCGACAGAGCTGCTGCCTCAATTTGCTGATGTGATTGGCCAGGATCTGATTGATGGAATTCTCAATGCCGATCAAACCACAGAAGCCGGCCTTGCCGAGCAGCGCAAACGGGTTGATACTCTGCGCGCTAAGATGGCCAAAGTTGATGGACGAAAAGCCAAAGACTTACTCAGCATTGCAGACAAATTAGTCCGCAAGGATGTCTGGATTGTAGGCGGTGATGGATGGTCCTATGATATAGGCTATGGCGGTGTGGATCATGTCCTTGCTTCCGGCCGTAATGTCAATATCCTGGTCCTGGATACTCAGGTGTATTCCAATACTGGCGGTCAGGCCTCCAAAGCCACGCCTTTAGGTGCAGTCGCCCGATTTGCCGAAAGCGGCAAAGGAATGCCCCGCAAAGATCTGGGTATGATGGCCATGAACTATGGCTACGTTTATGTCGCCCAGATAGCAATGGGATCAAGTGATACCCAGACCCTGAAAGCTTTCCGCGAGGCGGAAGCCTTTGACGGTCCGTCCCTGATCCTGGCATACAGTCCTTGTATTGAACATGGAATCGACATGGCAAAGGGATTAGACCAGCAGGATCTAGCGGTAAAGTCCGGCATCTGGCCGCTATACCGCTTCAATCCGGATCGAGCAGATCAAGGCAAAAACCCACTCCAGCTGGACTCAAAAGCCCCCAGCATTCCTTTAATGGAGTACGCTTATAACGAGCTGCGCTACCGATCGCTGTTGAAGAGCAATAAAGAACGGGCTGAAAAGCTTATGAAAGAAGCCCAGGCAGAAGTCAACAAACGCTGGTCGCTGTATGAACACATGGCAAAGATGGATTACAGTTTGGAAGAGGAAAAAGCCTAGGCTCAAGTTCAAGATCATTTAAACTCAATAGCTCCTAGAGGTAAGAATTTCCGGGAGCTTTTCTTATTGGTATTCTTTCCATTCCGGTCAACTAATATATTGGTGTAGTATCTTCGTTTTCATGAATTTCTGCGGCTTGAAGTACAAAGCAATGGTACGATATTGATAATCAATGTGGCGAAAGGGAATGCCTGGGCTATCGCAGTGTCCCTGATTTTATTGACCGGGATCACTTACGCATTTCTGAACGATGTCACCACCATCCTGATGCTGGTCCCTCTGTCCATCCAGATGGCTTCCAATATCGGTGACGCGACTACTCAGATCGGTGATCCACACGGTACGAAAACATTCAAACGCTGTACACTCTGGCTGCGGATAAATTTATCCGCCGTTTCCTGCAGCACGTGTTGCCCGGGGGGT
>JAZFRV010000209.1:0-3029 GCA_036445875.1 Anaerolineales bacterium | reverse complement strand
GGCTTATCTGGAAGAGTTTAAAATTACTTATCCAAATGGACCGGATTTGCGAACAAAAATTTCCCAGGCATTTAGAATTACTGGTGTTCCAGAAACGTTTATCATTAACCAGGATGGGATCATCGCCCATGTCCAAATAGGCCCCTTTAGTTCCCTGGAAGAAATCAAATCAACCATTGATCCATTATTGGATCCTTAATTTATCAACGGGTGGTTTTCATGACATTTAGCTCTTTCATAATCGTATTGATAATCTTTGTTCTAACAGGGATTATTATAGTTCGACCATTTTTGGTAGAACAAAATATCAACACCCCGGTCGTGCCCCAAAAATATGACTCTATGCTCGCTGAAAGGGAACGATTATTATCATCAATCGAGGATTTGGATCTCGAACATGACCTGCAAAAGATATCTTCCCAGGAGCATACTAGAAACAGAGATATTCTGCTTTCCCAGGCAGCAGGGGTTTTGGTTAAATTGGATAAGCTAGAAAAGAAGGTTCCCAAATATATGCGGGTGTCCTCTCCTGAGAAGAACGAGGATGATCTGGAGGCGATGATTGAAACCCGGCGCCGGGAATTGAAAGGAGATAAATCCAGGTTCTGTTCCCATTGTGGAAAAGCAGTAAAACCGGAGGATCAATTCTGTGGGAAATGTGGAGAAAAATTGTGATCCGGCGAAATACACCAATATTCTCATTAATACTAGTCCTGGGATTAAGTTTATTATTATCCAGCTGCTGGAATCTCGCAGATGACATCACACCACCTCCTGGAGCTGTTCAAACTGAACCGGTGAGGGGTACTCCTGTTCTACCTACGCTTGCTCCGACTTCGGCACAAACCTCATTGCCTGAAACCACTGCGGAAGAAACAATGCTTGATGATCTAATTTCAGGAGTGGTTTATGTCGAAGTTTTTGATCAAACGGAAGGGACTCTCCTGGAATTGGGATTGGATGTTCACCTGGAAGCTTATGATCATTTTGAACAGGTCTACGAAGATATATTAACCATACCCCCTGATGGGGTGATTGAATTTAACGATGTTCCATTTTTGGCGGAACAGGTCTACTTTGCTTCGATTTCCTATGGTGGGGCTGTGTATCGCTCGGAAATCACAGAATTTACACCTGGGGATTCTGAACTAGTCCTGCAAGTGCAAATCTTTGAAACTACAACAGACGATTCGGGTTTGTCCATTGATCGAATTCATGTTTTTATTGATTTTCTGGAACCGGACCAGGTCCATATCGGTGAGATCTATATCATTTCCAACTTTGGTACTGCAGCTGTAGTTCCAGAAACTGCTGATTTGCCAACAGTCTCTTTTCCCCTTCCTGAAGGGGCAATGTCTATTGAATTTGACAACGGAATCCTTGGTGAGCGTTATCTGAAGACCGAGGATGGTTTTGGCGATACAGTCAGTATTCCACCAGGATCCGGGGTTTACCAGGTGCTTGTTTATTACACTCTTCCGTACCAACGAAACAAATTGGATTTTTCCCATCTTGTACCCTATTCTGTTGGCGCTGTAGTGGTAATGACTCCAGTGAATCAGGTAACAGTGAAAGGAAATACCCTGGAAGATATGGGCATTCAATCCATCTCCGATGGGGCGGTCCATATCTATACTGGTGAATCCATAGCTACCGGTGAGAAACTCCAATTCCAGGTCTCTGGAAAACCAGACACCATCCTAACTCAGGATGAATCATTGCCAAGTCAGGTTCCGGGATATTTATTTGTCCTGGCAGCATTGGGAGTAGGGATGATTCTGGCTGGGATCTGGCTTTTCTTCCGGAATCGCAAATTGAATGAAGTTGAGCTGGAGGGAGATCAAAAAGAGTTAGAAGAAGATCGAGAACAAATTCTGGATCAAATCATAGCCCTGGAGGATCTTTACAACTCAGGTGACATCAACGAAAAAGATTTCCAGAAAAAACGGAAAGAGCTCAAAAAAATACTAGCTGATCTGATTCAGGAATAGAATAAATTTAAATGATTCAAGTTAAAAGACTGGTTAAGCGATTTGGTCCCCTGACGGTTTTGAAGGAACTGGATTTTGAAGTCCGCTCCGGCGAATTTGTGGCTCTGCTGGGACCGAATGGAGCTGGCAAGACAACCTTATTAAGAATCCTGTCGTCGCTTTCCAAACCAAATTCCGGTTTGGTCCAAGTGGCTTCTTATCGTTTACCCGAGGGAGCTGTTGCAGTTAGAGCTCAATTGGGAGTAGTCTCACATCAGACTTTACTTTACGGCGATCTCACAGCAGAAGAAAACCTGTCCTTTTTTGCCCGATTATATGGAGTTGAAAAATCCCGAATCGGAGATGTACTGGACCTGGTTGGACTCTCCCGCCGTAAATCAGACCTGGTGCGAGTATTTTCCCGGGGAATGCAGCAGCGTTTAGCCATCGGTCGGGCTATCTTGCATAATCCAAGAATATTATTATTGGACGAACCGCATACCGGATTAGACCAGGAAGCGGGAGAAATCCTGGATAATTTACTGCGGGAGATTGCCCTTGAAGGCCGAACGGTAGTGATGACTTCGCATGATCTGATCCGGGCTGCTGAATTGTCATCCCGGATGGATATTCTGTCCAAAGGCAAGATCAAAGCATCCACTGAAACTAAGGGACTCGGATCGGCGGAATTGGTTACTTTTTATCGCGAGGCACTGCAGGAAACGGGAGGAACTGTATGAAATCCTACCTGAACGCAGTCCGAGCTGTGATCTGGAAAGACCTCACAGCAGAATGGAGAACCCGTGAAAATCTTTCCGCAATGCTTGTATTTGCCCTTCCATGCCCTCTTTTTCGCTTCGAGTAATCTTTTCGTGAAAAGCCCCTCTTCTTCATCTTCCCCGGGGGCGTCTGCGCCGCTGTCCGGCTTCACCTTCTCTCTCCGACCGTTGCCGCTTTCGGGGGATTCTCCCCCGATCACGCCGTCGCCCGTTGGTTCGTACAACGAAGCCTCCGCCTCCCTCTCTTTTGCCACTTCCGCCTTCTTCTTCAGCAGTGCCC
>JAZFRV010000208.1:0-2655 GCA_036445875.1 Anaerolineales bacterium | reverse complement strand
ATCCTGATCCTGACCTTGGTGATCTTTTTTGCGGCCTATAATTAGCCCGGAAAATCCTGCACGATCTTCACAGCGGTCCAGGATGAGGCTGTGCTCTACGGTAGCAGATAGGACCGGCACCAACCTGATCCAAACATTGGTTTTTTTCCACCCTCCTCAGAAGGCTACGGCGCGGTTCATTTTGGAACCCTATCGTCAAGTGGACAATCACTATATGAAGGCGGAGTAAATGATCAGGGTTTGGCCTGGGATGTTATCAGCACCCCAGCTACAAAATTGAATCCGGATCCTGATAATCCCCACTATCTTTATGATGCGAACTGCCTGGATAAGATCCCAAGAGAAACTGCCACAGTTGAAGAAGCCATTCGAATCGCTGAAGATATATTTTTGGCGACAAGATCACCAGCCAGATTTAGATCGCTGATGCCTCAGGGGCCGCAGTTGTGATCAGCGGAGGCTTTCGGTTTTGCTCTATTATTGGGTAAATAATCCAGCCAAGAAATGGCTGTACTGGGTTCTGGGGATCGTGTTCGGGTCGTTATTGCTCTTCCCATTCTCGGTTTAATTAAGGGAAGTATATCCTGGTGGATATTATCTCAATAGATTTTCAGTCAGAAAATTGCTAGATAATTTAAGGAATATTGCTCAGGTGTGATCCTGAAAAGTTGAACAGGGTATCAACACCACCCGCTTCAAGTCTGCTCTGCGTATTTCAGCAGCGCCTCCAGGGATATTGGTCATCAAGCGTAGGAAACTGATCCGGGAAGGATAATAAACCAGCGCAAAATCGTGCCAGCCATTGGATAATTGGCTTTTCTGATCTCCGATATAAGTGCTCAGAATTTTCCCATAGATATCCGGGTAACCACCCACACTGATCAAGTAAGGGGTGACCCGGGAGGAATATTGGTTATAGGCCGCTTTGCCACCTACTCCTCGTTTTGGGGGGGGAGAAAATTGGTTTAAGTTCATCATGTAGAAAGGGTCGTCCAGCTTCCCTGTGTTGAATTCACTTACTTTCCAGGCATCGGGGTCGGTATCGGGGCCAAATCTATCTGAAAGGTCCTGAATATTATTAATCTCTTTGATCTCTGAAGTAAACAATAACTTTGTTAATAATGAAGATAAAAACCCGAGGCCTTTGGCTATTCTTTTTATTGCTGGATTTGGCCTGACAATCAACCCATATATTTCGTTGATGGAATCCTGGCGGATCTCCCGGGTCTGTTCATGGGCTTGAAGCAGTGCTTGACTGGAGGGATAGCTGTCCACGATGAGGTAATGATAGGGCATTTCACCACCCGAGAGAAGCTGGTCGATCTTAAGCTGGTGATCCCGGGATCCACCTTCGGCCAGGGTTGCATCCTGTGTTTGCCCTAAATAATCCTCTATTGGAGAAGAATCCTTCTCGAATAGGAATTGAACAAGGGTTAGTTTGGATTTTCCCTGTGCCAGCATCCGGTTCCGCTGAACGCTAGTGGGTTCAATTGCCATCATTGCCTCCGGAAGAAAAATGTTTTATCAATAGCTGGCTGACATCATCGGTTTTGTCATGCTGGACCCAGTGGGTGGCGTCCTCAAAAAGCACAAGATCGCCATCCTCACAGTGTTCCAGACTGAGGGAAGCCATCTGAAAGCTGAGGTGGGGGTCCTTTTTACCCCAGATGATCAGGGTGGAAGGTTGAATAGTATTTGATGCTCTGGGTGTCTGCCTGCTGCCAAATGTTGCCCGGTACCAGTTGATCATGCCTGTGATTGCCCCAGATTGATTCCAGGCCTCGCGGTAGCGGTTCAGATCTTCTTCTGAAAAATGATCAGGCATAGCAGAGGTCATGAATTTCCAGTTTCCGGCTTTCATAAACCGCTCTGGAATTCCAGGCAGTTGGAAGAAAAAGGCGTACCAGCTTTTCAGCATTTGGGCAGGATGGGATCGCAGATAAGAATTAAAGACCGCGGGATGCGGGACATTGGCGATTACCAGGCGTTTTACCCTGCTGGGTTCACGTAGAGCCAGGCTCCAACTGACCATGGCACCAAAATCATGGCCGGCCAGGTGGAAGCTGTCTATCTTCAGAGCATCAGCCAGACCAAGGATATCCTCCACCAGCACATTCATCTGATAGTTTTCGACCCCTTCTGGTTTGTCGCTTAAGTTATAGCCCCGCTGGTCGGGCACGATGACCCTGTACCCGGCCTGCACGAGCGGTATTATCTGCTTCTCCCAGCCGAACCAGGCTTCCGGGAATCCGTGCAGCAGGAATACAGACTCTCCCTGTGGTGGTCCAGCCAGGGCGGTATGCAGTCGAATTCCATTGGTATTGAGATACTCAAAAGTTATGGTCATGGTCTGCTTTTCCAGAGCCCAACCAAGAAAGTGACACCGGACAGCGATAGATATACCATTATCGGCAGTATTCCTCCCCAAGCTGCCTGGAGGAAATATGCCCTGCGCTGTACAGCCGGGTGGCCGGGTCGCCGATTAGGTAAGCCGCGAGTATCACACCCAGTAAGATCAGGGCTAATTCCCTGGCTTTCCAGCCGACTAGAATCAGGGAAATGCCAGAGATGTAATTTGAGATGCCGAAAGCGCCCATGAGCTGCAGTATTAAGAATATTTCTCTTCAGGAGGACAGTTTCTAAAGAACGATTTAT
>JAZFRV010000207.1:0-6203 GCA_036445875.1 Anaerolineales bacterium | reverse complement strand
CGCCTGGCCGGTAGATGAGAGAAGAACATTTTTCCAAAAGAAGTTATTTGGACTGGTAATGGTCGTTATCTTAATGCTGGTTCTTTTCTTACTAACTTTGTCCTCAACTGTTTTAAATTTCCTTGTGAAATTCCAAGATTCAGTACCCGGATTGGAGATGTTTGTTACATCCTGGATCTGGGGTTTTGGCTCAAATTTACTTTATTGGGGCGTACCATTTTTATTATTCTACAGTCTTTACCGAATAATCCCGATGGGCAGAGTTCCCATTAAGGCAGCTGGTTTCAGCGCGTTGGTAATTTCACTAATCTGGCGATTGGCATCAAGCTTATTTCAGTGGTACCTAAGAAGCGGATTCGCTCGATACGAAGTGATCTTTGGTTCTTTGAGTGCAATCGTTATCCTCTTATTATGGATTTATATCAGCAGCGTTATTCTTTTTTTTGGAGCTCACCTGTGTGCCGCAAGCTCAGGAAAGACCCCCGCATTAAATCCTAATTCAAACTATAGCGGTAAATAAAGAATTATTACTCTCTAGATAATCTAACAATCTGCAGGATTATGATTATTGGGCGATCATTCTGAAGAAGACCAATCCAGAAATACACTTAATATTGCCAAGTTTTCTGCGAAGTCTGAATCCTTGTGATTCGTTAATTCGATATCAACTGCGGGAACTCCCTGATCAGATACCCAGTCAATTAACTGGCCTGTGTAGGCACAGCCGGCTTCGATAGGCGGATAGGGATAATCGCTTACTGCAGCAACGGAATCGGCCAATGAGATGGATCCAGGATCTGGTGGTTGACCTCCGGGAAAAATCCCCAGAGCCGCGCTGTGATAACTGATAAAAGCCTGAAAATCGTGAGCTTTAATAAAAGCCATCAATGCCCTGGTTTCCGGTTCAGAAGCTGGGGCAGTTCCGCCTGTGATTGGAATGTAATCCCAGCATCCTGCTCGAGGCCATTCAGCCTGCCAATAAGAGGGAAAATTCCTATTTAGATCCACATTGTTTTCGTTAGCTCTGCCTCCAAAACCGGTTGACCTTGCATACCCATCGGGATTAAAGGCGCGAAATAAGTACAGAGTTTGTTCTGGTGGAACAATTTCAGGATGATTTTCCAGATATTCTATTAGTTCATCTGCCAGCACAATTGTATTCCACTCATATCCTCCATGTATGCCAGCAACGATCAACTTCTCAATCGGGCCATTCCCGAATTTATAAACTTGCAGTGGCCGGCCCGCAACGCTTATTCCAATCACCGCAGGCTGCGGATTTTCAGGTGTCGGACTGGGAGGTATAGGTGTAAGAGTAGGCGGTACAGTAGTGATTGTCAGTGGAGTGGATGTGACAGTTGGCGATGGCTGAGGAGTTACAGAGGGAGTATTCGTAAACTCAATAGTTATTGGTCTGGAGTCAACATTGGAAGTATTAATAACAAAGATCGCGATTGCCCCAACAGCGAGGACAGCTGCGATCCAGAGTGATAATACAATCCTGGACAGACCTTTGCGTGTAGACATAATAAGTATCTTTTTTTACTCTAAGTAGTTATTGAGGGTCAGGATTATTCAGAATAGTCACAGAATCAATCAATAGTGTATTACAGCCAGAATCAATCCAGGTTCCTAAAAATGTTTCGTCTATCTGATAAGTTTTAATTGAATATATTTCTCGCCCAGAGATATTAACGATATCCCAGTTGTCGATAGTAAGCAATTGTTGGTAGATGGCCTTAGTGGCTGGTACAGCGTGGATTAAATTTATAGATCCGGTAGGCTGCTCTGAATTGGTGGGTTTCCAGATGATTTTGTGATTGACTACACTGGTATCAACCAGTTCTGGATCGGAGAAATCTGCGGTTGTGACCAGGATATCGTGTGTGAGAATTTTGAATTCATTGATTCGGATCGGCGATACATGCCGGACTGTACCAATATACTTTGTGTGTCCCTGGCCTTCAAATTGAACTTCCCAATATAAATCATCAGATGCTATTTTTTCATAAGAATTGCTTATAACCAGGCTGTCAAAGTCTGTACCAATTAAACCAAAAAAACTAGTATTTGCTCGAAAATAAAAAAAGCCTCCCGATACAATCAATATCATCAATAGTATTAATCCACAGGATGGAGGCAGGGAAACCGTCCATTGAAAAAGCAGGCGAAGCAATCCACCCATTCGGGAGGTTTGATTGGTTGATTTATCGGGGCGAGTTAGGGTATCCGCTGAGATAGTTGAAGATTCTTCGGTTATATTTCCCTGTGTTTGATCCAGTTTCTTGAGATAACGTAATGAGCCTTGATGGGTGGGGTCTATAGATAAAATCCGGTTTAAAATCGTTCGTTTTTCTTTATCGTTGGCTGCTACCTCTAAAGCCCAGATCCAGGCTGATAGATCGGAGGGGTTATCTTTCACTTCATCCAGGATTAATTGTCGGGCTTGTTCCCGATTGCCTTCCTGTATGAGTTTGATGGCTGCCCGTAATCTGTTATTCATTATAAACTTCGAAAGAGAGAATTTATTGAGATATTGGTCCCGGACTTTCCTGGAACTTTCTCAAATCTTACCACGATTTTAGGTTTCTTTCTTAGAGGGGAACAGCGTGATATAACTGATTTATAGTATTATAAAAAGGTTGTAACCAGCTCATCTGGCTTAATTATAAAAGAGACCTGGTTAAATTTATCTTTTCAAACAGCTTGCAGGATGAAATATAACAGTTTAATTAAAGTAGTGAATTGCTTATTACCAGACAAGATATTCTGATGTCAATTGAGTTCCGATGATACAAATCTCAGGTATAAAATTGCCTTTTAATCATAATGATGAGGATCTGCGATTGGCAGTGCTGAAAGCGCTGAAAATTAGTGCTGTTGATTTAGTCTCTATTTCAATAATAAGAAGCAGCCTGGATGCCAGAAAGAAACCAACTATCCAGCAAGTGTACACACTTCATATTGAAGTATCTGATGAAAAAAGTGTCTTATCCAAACATAAAAATGACCAAAACATAACCCAAGCGAAGATCAAAGAATACCAAATTCCAACCCTGATCAGGAAAACAAATCTACGACCGATTATCATTGGCACAGGCCCCGCCGGGTTATTTGCGGGACTTATCCTTGCGGAAGCAGGGCTAAATCCGGTTTTGATAGATCGGGGGAAACCTGTTAAAGAAAGAACCAAAGATACATATAACTTCTGGATCAACCGGGAGCTTAATCCGGAATCAAATGTCCAGTTTGGCGAAGGTGGTGCTGGTACATTTTCTGACGGTAAGTTGCAAACCCGGGTGAAAGATAAATTGAACAGGGATAAAAAAGTACTTCAAGAGCTGGTTCTGGCTGGAGCGCCGGAGGAAATTCTTTATAAGAATAAACCCCATGTCGGCACAGCAAAATTAGTTATGGTTGTTGAAAATATCCGTGAAAAGATCATCAGCCTGGGAGGGAAATATCGATTTCAATCCAGGGTTGATGATTTATTAGTGAATGAGAATAGACTTGAAGGCGTCAAGCTGCAAAATGGTCAGGAAATTTTCAGCAACAGAGCAATTTTGGCAATAGGCCATAGCGCAAGAGATACATTTAATATGCTGCAGGATCGGGGGGTGAAGCTAGAGGCCAAACCATTTTCTATTGGTTTCCGGATTGAACATCCCCAAGAATTAATTAACTTGAGCCAATATGGCCAACATGCTGAGAACCCTCGATTAGGGGCAGCTGATTACCAGTTGGCGCACCACAGTTCCTATGGAAGAACGGTATACAGCTTCTGTATGTGTCCAGGAGGAACAGTAATCGCTGCTGCATCTGAACCAGGAACAGTAGTTACAAACGGTATGAGTCAGTATAAGCGCAATGAAATCAACGCGAATAGTGCTATCGTTGCGGAAGTGGCCCCAGCAGATTTTGAAAATTTCCCTTTAGGCGGTATTGAATTTCAAAGGTATTGGGAAGAAAAAGCGTTCAATGAAGGAGGGGGGAATTTTAATGCACCATGTCAATTGGTTGGAGATTTTTTAACCGGGAAACCCTCGGTTGCTTTAAGATCTGTACAACCCTCGTATCTCCCTGGGATCAGATTAACAGATTTACGGAATTCTCTTCCAGATTCAGTGGTAGCTGCGATACAGGAAGCGCTTTCAGCGTTTGATAAAAGAATACGGGGATTTTCCACTCCTGATGCAGTGCTGACTGGTGTTGAAACCAGGACCTCATCTCCGGTCCGTATAATCCGGGGACGAGATTATCAAAGTATATCTATTCAGGGTTTATATCCGGCTGGGGAAGGTTCAGGGTATGCGGGAGGTATTTTATCTTCGGCCATGGACGGTATCAAAGCAGCTGAAGCAGTGATCGAATCAATAAACTCGAGGACTTAAATAGTAAGAGCTGGTGGATAAATTTGGAAGTAGAAGGACGAGGAAAGAATTATGTACATTGATGGATCAAAAATTAAGGATGAATGCGGTCGTACATTGATGCTCCGGGGGGTGAATCTGGGAGGAAGCAGTAAAGTACCTTTCACGCCCAATGGGGCAACGCATTGCAACGAAGGATTTTTTGACCACAAGAATGTCTCTTTCGTTGGCCGTCCTTTCCCTCTCCAGGAAGCAGATGAACATTTTGAACGGCTTAAAGCATGGGGATTTACATTTATCCGATTTTTAGTGACCTGGGAAGGAATTGAACATGGAGGTCCAGGAATTTACGATCAGGATTACCTTGAATATCTCAGGGCAGTTATTGAAATGGCTAGTACCTTTGGAATTACTGTTTTTATAGATCCTCACCAGGATGTCTGGAGCCGCTTTTCTGGAGGAGATGGTGCCCCTGGATGGACCTTCGATTTGGTGGGAATGGATATTAAGAAATTTCAGCAAACAGGAGCTGCATTTACTCATCAAATCCATGGAGACCCACTTCCACAAATGATTTGGTCTACCAATGCGACCAAATTAGCTGCCGCTACCATGTTTACCCTATTTTTTGGGGGGAATGATTTTGCCCCTCTGACATTGATTGACGGGGTAAATACCCGGGAGTTCCTCCAAAGACATTATATAAATGCATTAGTGATGTTGGCTAATACAGTAAAAGATTTACCGAACGTAGTTGGATTTGATACGATGAATGAACCCGTGGAGGGATATATTGGAGTTGAAGACTTAAATCGGCGTTATACAACTGTTGAAAAAGGATTTATACCTACTCCGTTCGAGTCCATGCAGTTGGGGTCAGGAATATCGCTCGAGCTAGACGTTTGGGAACGGGGATTGAGAGGACCAAAAGTTGTCCGGAAAGAAATATTAAACAAAAAGGAAGAACAAGTTTGGTTAGCTGGTTATGATCCTATCTGGCAGGTGAATGGTGTGTGGGAAGTTGACCGGGAGGGAAAACCACAGATACTACAACCAGAGTATTTCTGTAAAAGAGAAGGAAAGAAGGTTGATTTTAATCGAGATTACTATGTACCCTTTAATAATCAATTTGCAGCCAACATCAGAAAAATTCAACCAAAAGCGATGATTTTTATAGAAAAAGGTTTTAGATCTGGTGGTCCGAGCTGGAATTCAGATGATGCTGATAACATAGTATACGCACCCCACTGGTATGATCCGATTGTCCTGGTCATGAAATCATTTAATAAGTGGATCAACTTTGATCGAGGGAAAAACAAACTGCTGTTTGGTCCCAGGCGAATAGCAAAGTCATTTGCCAAACAATTACGAAGACCAAAAGAACACGCTAGGACTCAAATGGGTGATGTGCCAACTTTGATCGGGGAAGTTGGTATCGCTTATGACCTTGATGGTAAACGCGCTTACGATTCTGGTGATTTCAGCGCTCAGGTCAAGGCTTTTGACCGAACAATCAGCGCCCTGGAGGAAAACCTGCATCATTTTACTTTATGGAACTATACTGCAGATAACAATAACACCCATGGTGATATGTGGAATGACGAAGATTTATCAATCTTCAGCCGGGACCAACAGGGTTCCCATAGGGATATTCATTGCGGGGGACGTGCATTAGAAGCAGTTGTACGACCATATCCACTCGCTACTGCTGGGGAACCACTCCAGATTAGTTTTGATATGAAACAAAAGTATTTTAATTTCTTATTCCGACATTCACCAGTTGTATCAGACCCGACCCTGATCTTTATACCTAGATATCAATATCCGCAGGGA
>JAZFRV010000206.1:0-3345 GCA_036445875.1 Anaerolineales bacterium | reverse complement strand
AGTTACACCTCCAATATCTACGGGTTCGAGGACAGCGTAAGGAGTTAATACTCCTGTCCGTCCCACATTTACCTTGATATCCTCCAAAGTGGTGGTAACCACCTGCGCTGGAAATTTGTAGGCTATAGCTCCCCGGGGAGCTTTGCCAACCACACCCAGACTATCAGCCAGAACCAGGTCATTTATTTTGATAACGACTCCATCAATTTCATAATCCAATTTCTTCCGGCGGAGATCCCACTTGTCCAAAGTATTGATAGCTAAATCCAGGTCAGTGCAAAAATCGAAATCCGGAGTAGGAAAACCCAGCTTTTTCAGGTAAAAAAGTGTATCCTTCTGTGTTAGAGGAAGAGAATCAGAACTGGAAACTATTTGATATACCAACAACGTTAAAGGCCGTTTTGCCGTCAGAGAAGAGTTTAATTGCCGCAATGATCCAGCCGCAGTATTTCTGGGATTTACATAAGTTTTTTCCCCTGCTTCTTCCAGGCTTTTATTCAACTTCTCAAAATCGGATAACCGGATAAATACCTCTCCCCTAACAACCAGGTATGCAGGAGCGGGAGGATTTTCCGGATCAGGTGGAATACGGAGTGGAAGACTTCGGATAGTTCTCAGGTTTTTGGTAATTTCCTCACCGATTTCGCTATTCCCTCGGGTTGCTCCCCGGGTTAATAACCCATCTTCATAATGCAGAACTACCGTCAATCCATCGAGTTTAGGTTCTAGCATAAACTCAGCCTGTGCTGCCCTATTATTCAGTTTAGAAATTCGGTCTTGCCATGCTTTAAGCTCATCAGCTGAAAAGGCATTGTCCAGACTCAAAATTGGTGCAGGATGTTCCAGGCGAGTAAACGCCTCTGACGGCGGCGTACCAGCACGTTGAGTGGGGGAATCAGGGGTTTTTAAAGTTGGATATTTCTCTTCGAGTTCCAGAAGTTCTCGATAATATCTGTCAAATTCATGGTCATTGATGACAGGATCATTAAGAATATAATAACGATAATTATGAAATCTGAGCTGCTTCTGAAGTTCCATCAACCGCTGTTTTTCGTTGTTGTATTCCATAATTTCAATTATAGCTTATTTGCCGGTAGGAGAATAATCACCACAAGAAATAAATTCAGTGAATTTACTTCTTGGCTGAAGGCGGATATTGGTATAATGTTTACGAATAATGACGGTTTCTTTCCAACCAGAATCTGTTATCGTTTAGTCGGTCAAAATCATTTTAATGGATTATGGAAATTCTTAGATCCTGTTTAATGAGGAGTTAACATGTCCGCTGGAAAAATTATCGGCTATATATTTGCTGCGATCGCTATATTCTTTGGAGTAATTTTTATATGGGGTGCTTTCAGCCCTGAAGGACAACCCGCCTGGATTATTGTCGGTGCTATAAGTGTCTTGGTCGGGTTTGGTGTAATCTGGTTAGTGGGAAAGAAACTGGCACCTGGAAATGAGGAAGTAAAGGTTCAAATTGATCTGACGGGAGATATCGAATTGGATACACTAACCTGCAAATCCTGTGGAGGCCATCTCAGTTCTGAACATACTTCCCTGCAAGAAGGTGCCCTTGTGGTTGATTGTCCATTCTGTGGAACAAACTACCAAATAACTGAAAGTCCAAAATGGTAACCCAGAAGAGGCTTCCCATGAAAAGAACATTTTTATTTCTCCTGCTGATATCCGCTTTACTAATCCCCGGCATTGCCTATGCGCAAGATTACTATTTTAGTCTTGACCAGGAGACTGTCCATGTCTATTGGAAAGCTGACGGCACCCTGGATTTGATTTATGAGTTTGTATTTACAAATAAACCCGAGGGACATGCCATTGAGTATGTAGATGTAGGTTTACCGAATAATCAGTACTCTGACAGTAATATCTCAGCCGATGTGAACGGCCAGGCCATTTCTGATATATCCAGTTCGGGGTATGAAGGAAGCGGATCATCAGGTGTTGCTGTTGGATTAGGCTCAAATTCAATCCCACCCGGAGGACGAGGTGTGGTTCGGGTATTTATCGATGGCATCGATGAGGTACTATTCCCGGATACAGAAGCTGATGATTATGCCAGCGCGGTATTTATTCCAAACTACTTTGGATCACAATACGTCTCAGGCACAACAGATATTACAGTCGTTTATCATCTGCCGCCAGGCGTACTACCAGATGAACCCCGCTGGCATTCAGCGCCAAATGGTTTTCCTTCCTCGCCTATTACCGGCACAGACGCCAACGGTCAAATTACCTACACCTGGCATAATCCGTCTGGTGATCCTTCAGCTCGTTATAGATTTGGTGCATCGTTTCCATCATCATACGTGCCTACATCTGCGGTATCCAAGCCCACCCTCGGGCAGCAATTGGGAATTCCCGCAGAAGCTGTTACCGCCATTCTTTGTGTCGGTGGATTCATCGGATTCATAGTCCTGATCATAGTTATTTCTGTCTCCAGCAGTCGGAAACGGAAAATGAAATACCTCCCTCCAAAAATACGGATTGAAGGACACGGAATCAAGCGCGGTCTCACCGCGATCGAAGCTGCTATTCTACTGGAACGTCCCGCCGATAAAATATTCACCATGATCCTCTTTTCGCTGATACAGAAAAACGCAGCCCAGGTGCTCAGCCAGGAACCTCTAAAATTGGAATTTAGCGATGTGCTTCCAGAAAAACTCAGGAAATATGAGACTCAGTTCATCGAAGCGTTTAAAAAAGATACTGATCGGGTTCGAAAAACCAAACTCCAGGATTTGATGATCAATCTGATTAAGAGTGTTGGTAAAAGAATGGAAGGATTCAGCCACAGAGAATCTGTCCGTTATTATGAAGATATTATCAAACGGGCCTGGAAACAAGTTGAAGATGCCGATACACCGGAAGTAAAAAGTGAAAAATTCAATACTCACATGGGTTGGACCATGCTCGATGGTGATTTTGAGGATAAAACCCAGGATGTATTCCGGACCGGACCAGTCTACATACCTATCTGGTGGAATAGATACGATCCTACTTACAGGACTGCTGGCCCAAGTGGAAAAATATCCAGTCCCAGTCGTTCCGGTGGAGGTAGCGCACTGCCCAATCTACCCGGAGGTGAATTTGCCGCATCCATGGCTACCGGGATCTCAAATTTTTCAAGTGATGTTGTTGGCAATATAACAGATTTCACCAGCAGGATTACCCAAAAAACCAATCCTGTTCCCAAACCCTCCAGCGGCGGAAGAAGTGGTTGGAGCAGCGGTGGAGGCAGTTCATGTGCTTGCGCCTGTGCTGGATGCGCTTGTGCCTGCGCTGGTGGTGGACGTTAATCACCATGTTAAGCAAACTCATTCAGGC
>JAZFRV010000205.1:0-2074 GCA_036445875.1 Anaerolineales bacterium | reverse complement strand
TGATGGCGATGGTAAATCACCAAGGTGGGATGTTGTTAAATTGTTACAATAAAACCGAATTGGCTTTGGGCTATTCAACAATTTATGGTGATATGACAGGTGTTCTTTCGCCAATTGGAGATCTAACGAAGAGTGGTGTTTACCAGCTGGCGAAGTGGATTCGGATAGAATTTGGATTAATTCCTGAGTTCATTCTTGAGCGTGCTCCTACCGCTGAGTTAAGACCAGGACAGATCGATCCTTTTGATTATGATCAAGTATCTCCTGCAAAAGAGCAGCTGGTCATGCTGAATCAAAGCGATAGTGATCTTAGACGCTCGGAATACAAAAGATGGCAAATGGGGGTGATATTAAGAGTCACCGAGAAAGCATTCGGTAGAGGAAGGATGATTCCCATCACCAGGCGGTGATTTTAGGTGACATCATTGGGACAACTATTTCCAGGTGGTGCGAGGCATTGTCCTTATGGTTTAGGTGTAGGATTAATCCACTGTTGATATGGATAGAATTCAAGGCTGTACATGAGTACACCAACTGTTTATCCACCAATTAAAACTATCCAGATAACCTGTCTCCCAGATTGGAAGTAAAAATGTTTCCGACCTATCCCCTCCAATTCATGAACTTTGTGGTTATCAATTATTATTTTGCCACTGGGTTGAAATGGGAGTGTGCCTGATCTATTTTCCTTTCCATTGAAACAAGTAAACGAGTTGTAAACATTCGAAGGTGTGTCCCAATTATCCAAAGGGTGATTAATACAGTTCTTCCAAATAAACCTGCCGCTTCATATGTTTACAGGAAATCTTTACCGGGTAAGCGGCTAAATCGATAAACTGCTTCTGATCCATACAACGCTGAAAAAATTGGGATTCCATCAATTAATATTCGTAGCGGTGCTGCAGTAGTGTTTTTCAAGCATTGGTTGATGATCAATTACCCCCTATCAATCCGAGCAACAAGTTGCCTGCGCAAATGAATCGATAAGGCAAATTTCTTTTGCTAGTGGGCACTTATGATTCTTTTGAACGGATCAAGTCGCTGGCTTGATCCAACGCGGAGACTTCAGCTGAAGTTAGGTTCCACCCAATAGCCCCAAGATTTTCTTTTGCTTGCCTTAGATTTTTTGCCCCTGGTATAGGTAAAGCACCTTTGCATATTGTCCAATTGATAGCGACCTGGGCTTGTGTTTTTCCTCCATTACCTTTTCCAATTTCCTTCATTAAGGCAAGAAGAGGTTTGATTTTCATTAATGTTTTACGATTAAAGGCAACCTTGCGGATCCCAGGGGGGGAGTGTTCTGCAGAATATTTTCCTGTTAGCAAACCCTTCGCCAGGGGACTGTAAGCAATTAAGGTGATTTTGTTTTCCTGGCAATATTTGAGCAATCCATTCCTCTCTATTCGTCTATCCAGTAGATTATATGGCATCTGGTTTGAAGCCAGAGAGAGATCCATTTCGCTTAATATGTTTTGGGAGCTGGTGGTTTGAGACAGATTGTAGTTTGATACCCCTATGCTCCTTATTTTGCCGGTCTTTTGAATTTCGCCAAGCTCTTTAATCCAAAACCTGGTTGATCGTGGAGGCATTGGCCAATGGATTTGATATAAATCTATCAAATCGAGATCCAGCCGTTTTAAGCTCTGTTCCAGAGCAGAAGTTGCACTAGCCTTGCGTAAACGCCATGGATATGGCAAGTATTTGGTTGCGACTAGGACTTTCCCGTCATCATGCTTGAGAAATTCCCCCAATAATTTTTCTGATCTCCCCATCCCATAGATTTCGGCGGTATCAAAGAAATTGATACCAGCTGCGCGGCTGGCCTGGTAAGCCTGGTGAATGTCTTCGTCGGTGTAGTCACCCATCCCATAACCCCACAATACACGATCTCCCCAAGCCCAGGTTCCGATGCCAAGGGGACTGATTGATATCTCTGTATTACCGAGTTGAGTCCTTTGGATCATAGATGCCTGCACAATGCTGGGTTTCCAATTGAAATTATTTCAAGAATATTTACATTCAAAACGACTTTCTGATAACTTTATGGATTAAGATCCCCTTCCTTTTTTATCTG
>JAZFRV010000204.1:0-3677 GCA_036445875.1 Anaerolineales bacterium | reverse complement strand
CCATGATCACGGGCGGCTTCTACTAGTCTGACGTCGATTTTAAGTTTCGGAAGACCGTGATCTGCTCTGGCGTCATTTATTAAATTCTTTATTTCCTGTTCTTCCCCTGTCAGTACTGATGTGTAGGAACAATAGCTTGAGTTTGGAATAGGGATAGGGGTATTGGACGGAATCGGAGTATCACTCGGAATGGGTGTTTCAGTAGCTGGTCCGGGTGTATTTGTGATTGTTGCAGGAGTGAGATTCGGCGTTTCTGTCGGTAAGGGAGTTTTTGGCGTGTTCGAAGGCCGGGGTGTTGAGGATGCTTTTATGGAAGGTTGTTGCGGCGCTGAATAAACCTTAAGATCCTTTGTATTCCCGGTAGTGGATGCATAATAACCCCACAACCAGCAATCTTTACCAGTTTGCCCTGGATCTTTGATGATCCAATAGGTATAACTCTTATCCCTGCCAATCAGTGCGGAAATTTTGCCAGCAGTTAGAGGACTTAATTTTGGATAAGAGACGCCTGGTCCAGTCCTGCAATTTGTGGCTATTGAAACTTTTACTGTCACATTATTTGGGTTCTCGGAATTTTGGACTTTAATGACAGTAGTAGCTGAGGGAGGAAAAGGAGTGGGGGAGGAAGGTTCTGCAGTTACGGTGTCCGTAAAGGCATTTGTTTCAGTGACTGTAGGTGTGCTGGTAAACACCTCTGTCGGCGTTGGTGTTTCAGATGGAGTCAGGGTTGGCGGCGGTTCTTTTGTAGGAGTGAAAGTGGATTTGATATTGAAAGGAGTTTTTGTTGAGGTGCCTTTCAGGGTGTATTTTGGCACCGTTTGCACTCCCTCGCAAGCACTCATCAGGCTTGTGAGCAGGAGAATAAATAAAAGAACCTTCAAATACTTATTTTGGAACATAAATAGATGGGAATAATTTGATCTCTTATTTCAATATAAATCTTGTTGATGGATAATCCCCTAAACAGGGTGGTATTAGATGAATACCATCATTATAACGTCTCAATCGGCATCGATCCCCCTTGTTCCAGCTATTTGATACCTAACAGAATTGAAAGGCGTAAGCGTGGATAACTTCAAGAAAGAGACTGCCCGGGTCCAGAAAGGATTAAATACTGCTTTGATACCAATAAATCTGCTCTAGATCGAATAGACTGAATAACTTCGTGTTCCCTTTGAAGGACTTGCCAACGATATTCATTGGGTTCTTCTTTCCCTCTTTCAAACTGGGCTTTTTTTGTTTCATGGTATGTGAGATCGATTAATACTTTTAGATCTGCTTCAGCCTGAATGGCATATAATCCCTCGATGATCAGGTATTTCAGTCCTTTAAATGAGGTTGATAAAAGGTCTTCCTGATCGGTCAGCAAATCAATACAGGGCATAGTAACCTGTTCCGCATCTTCCCTGAATTCATTTATATTGCGGTCTATACCATTCCAATCATACTCAGTAAAACCGATGCTTTCCAAACCGTGCTCTTTTCGCCAAGTTGTCCGTTCCGTTGGTGATGTCAGGTAATAATTATCTATATGCATCACTTTTGCCGGCGTATTTCTGCTTTTAAGAATTCTGGCAACTTCATGGGCAATCTCTGTTTTGCCTGATCCGGATTCACCACCGATCGCCAGTACGATTTTATTTCCCGACAACTTATCCAGGTGAGATATGAGCTGCTCAGCGGCTTTTTTGTGATTATCTGTAATTAACAATACATCTCCAAGCATATTTACTCCTCTTCCCTTCTCATCCTCTCAATGGATTAGATTTAATATTTTAGCTCTTTCCATTCTCCTGGTATTAGAGTGATTTCCTGATCTTTAATCAGGATTTTCTGGATCTGCTTTCCAATAATTTTCAGTTTGACTTGCTCATGGGTTATCTGGAAGAAATATCGATAGCCGCGGAAAGACAGATTAAATTCCATTTCTTTCCAACCAGAGGGCAATTGAGGATTCAAGTATAATTTCTTTCCAGTCCAATCTAAACCGGCATAAGTTCTAAGGGCAAACAAGACTGTGCCGGTCATCACACCCAGGTGAATTCCTTCCCGGGTGGTTCCTCCCTGAATATCCATAAAGTCACTTCGGAGGGATTCCTGGTACAGCTTCCAGCTCAGCTCGTGATCCCCTACCTGAGCTGCTAGGGTTGCATGAACGAGTCTGCTCAGAGTGGATCCGTGGGAGGTTCTCTGCAAATAATATTGAAGATTTTTTACTAATAGATTGTCTGGAGGTTTATACCCCAGCTGAGATAAAAGGGCAGTAATGGCAGCCTCTGGAAGATTATAAAATAACATCAATGCATCTGCTTGTTTGGCAACTTTGTAATCATTGGGTGATAAGCCTTCAGATTTTAGAATGCGATCCATCCGGTGTATATCTTGATAGGTTTTTTTGTAATGATCCCAATCCAGCTCATTTAGATTGAAGTACCCCTGGAATTGTTCAAGGATTCCCTCTTCCGAAAGTGATACAGTAAGATTGTTCTTAACATTCATCCATCTGTCCAGATCGATATCAGTGATTCTTAACGTTTCAAGAACTCTGGTTTTTTCCTTTTTTGGAATTTGATTCAGGATATCAAAGGCGCGGTTTATTACCCAGGTCACCATAAGATTCGTATAGGCATTGTCCTTTAATCCCGGATCATCGGCCCCAGGAATAGATTCGTGGAACTCATCTGGTCCCATTACGTTCATAATGCTGAATCGTTCGGACGCAGGGTTTTTCTGGGCGAGATCAGTCCAGAATTGAGTAATACTCAAGAACAATTCTGCGCCGGAATCCTTCAGAAATTTGTCATCCTTTGTAATCCAATAATAATTCCACAGGTTGAAAGCGATCGCCAATGAAACGTGCCGCTGAAGATGGGAATGGTCTGGACCCCATTTTCCAGAGATGGGATTTAGGTGCAGGCGCTGGCTTTCTTCATCTCCATCACTGCCGCTTTGCCACGGGAAAAGCGCTCCCCGGAGGCCTTCATCTGCGGCAGCTTGTTGTGCAGCAGGTAGCCTTCGGTAGCGATACATTAAAGAGGATCGGGCTGTTTCTGGAAAATGGAAATCATAAAATGGCATTACATACAATTCATCCCAAAAAATATGACCCCGATAGGCTTCTCCATGTAATCCCCGGGCAGGAATCCCCACATCCAGGTTGGCTGTATGCTCCGATACGCTTACGAGAGAATGATACGAGTGGAGCCGAAGCATTTTTTGAACCAGACGGTCACCGGTAATCTTCAGGTCAATTTTGTCCCACAACAATTGCCAGGAATTTTTGCTCCCTTTCAGGATCTCGTCAAAGCTGCTCGAATTCTTTATTTTTTTCTGAGCCTGTTGAAGTGGATCACTAACCCCGGGAATTGTGGAAGAATAAAGAGAGATGATCTTTTCAACACAAACTGGACTGTCTGACCGTGCTTCAACTTCAAAGGTTGTGGATACTTTTCCAGGGATTGTGCTCACGATATAATCTGGAGAAATTTTCTTTTCACCGCTGAACACACGAAGTTTTGCGGACAGTCCAATATTAATTTGGGATTGATTGGTAACGACATTCAAAAAAGTGAAATTGCCTTTCCCCCCCTCCTCAACTGGAGCCAGATGGCGGGAGCTAAGCTCTCGATAGCGTTTCACACCCTGATTGGTAATCGTGCCGTCCAGTTCTGACCTGA
>JAZFRV010000203.1:0-13436 GCA_036445875.1 Anaerolineales bacterium | reverse complement strand
TGGACAATTACAATCCTAATTTGCTCTGGTACGTGGGTGCCGGAATATGTGGGGTTGCGGTGTTAAGTTTTTATGGCTTACATCTCTGGCTGGGTAAACGTGAACGATTTGATACTCCCGGGCCGGATCAAGAATCCCTGCCCGCTTCATAATAAAGAAAGCTGTTTGCTTCCAGCAAGCGGCTTCTTAGTATCCCGGTATAACTGATTATTATTTCCCTCAATCTGCACCACTCCACCACTGGCCTACAAAATAAACCGACAAGGCATCAGCGGAATAACGAGCTGAATGGATCAGGAAATCAGCTGGGAAATACTCCGGAGTGAGAAGTTTATTATCCGAACCGTCCACCTTGATTGAATATAGATCATACATCCCCTTATCATTAATGGCAGATACTATGAATAGCAGTTCTTTACCGGAAGGTGCCCAGCTGGAAAGACCCTGGGTGTACTCCGTGCCGGTCAGGTTTTCTGGAGAGGAGCCGGTAACATCCACCAAATAAAGGTCGTAATTCCCATGTATTGATTCGTCAGATATCAATCTGGAGAATAACACCCGGGTTCCATCCGGACTTATCCGGGGATCATAATCCCCAAATGGCAAGTTTGCCTGTCCCCATTCTCCTGCCCGGGGTGGATCGGTGAGCGGCCTGGGGTTTAATCCATCCGAATCCATGATCCAGATTCTGCTCTCGCTTGTGAAAACTATCTGGTCACCTGCCCAATCGATGTCCGCATCATGAAATCCCGAATCATACAACAGGGTTTGGTTTGCACCCGTGGCCTCCATAAGATAAATATCCAGGGTTGAATCTCTCCAGGACAGGAAAGCTATTTGAGTCCCATCTGGAGACCAGGCTGGATAGAGATCCCAATTTGAATTTTCGGTGAGCCTGGTCGAGGTCAGGTCATTTAAGGACAAGGTGTAAATTTCTGTATGTTCATATTCAGTACCGCCAGTCATTTGGGAAAATACCAGGTATTCATCGGTGTAATCAAGATCGAGTCCCGAGATCTCCTGATCCGCGCCATACAGTTTTAGAACTGTTTTTGTTTCCAGGTCCAGCTGATAGATTCCCCAAATTTCACCCGTGGAGTTAAACTCCTTGGGTTGAGCTGAACAGCCCAGGATAAGCATAACCAACACGAAGGACACTAAAAACAGCCAGGGGGTCATCCTCCATGGAGTCTTATTGGTTTGATACATCTGTGAGTTTCTTAAGGGATCTGGCACCCATGATAGTTAAGGCTGTTCCAGAGAGGATCATACCGAATATTAATGTCTCAGAAAACCAGCCGCTCCAGTACGGTCCCGGTTTGATAATTAAAGGAATATGCTTCAGAATCCCCGCCAATGCCAGAAAGCTTCCCATCCCCATGGCGCCAATCAGACCGCCTTTTTTCCATTCAATCAGAGGAATCATAATCCCCAAATAGATAACTATAAAGATGCCCGCCAAAAATTGAGTCAGATGCACGGAGATACCAAATTCCAACGGGATATCAAATAAAAAATCATCAATTAAATGAGGAATGGAAAAAAAGGCCAGGACCAGGTACAGAATAACCACGCTGGTAAATTTTCCAGTAGAGGACATCATATTGCTCCATCAGGATCGATAATTTGCCTATTCTATTCCTCAAAATTTTCCCGGCAGATATCAAATCTTGTCGCCCAGCGCTCTCCGCCACTGTTTTGAGAACACCAGTCATCTCCATTTATTAACTCGGGGTAATCACAACCAATATATTGTTACCAGTAAAAAATCCCCCTCATCCTTATGGTTTTGATTGGACATTATCTATTCAAACAGAATATGCCAGATCTCAGTAGAGTGTAAACGCCTCTGAGTTCTTTGTCAATTATTCTTCTCCGTAGCAACTTTTTTCCTGCTATATCGTATATTAATTAAACAGCATTCAAGGAGATTTAAGTGAATAGACAGCAAGGTTGCTTGACCGGTTTGTTTAAACTATTAATGCTCGATGTTGTATTTGATTGGCTCCAGAATCGTTTTGGTTTTGGGCGGGGAGCTTCCTGCACCGGCTGCGGTTGCGGGTTTATTCTGTTGATTATATTTATAGCCCTCAGCTGCCAGATTTTTTCTAATACTAACTGGTTTCAGTTCGGTTTTTAGAAATACCAGGAACAGCGTGGTTTAGAAAACGTTTCCCGTAGGGGAAACGTTTTCCCTTTTAATCGTTTGCCAGGATAGTAAATAGTTCACCTGCGCTGACTGCCTGTGTCTCCGGGAAATATACTTCCCAACCTCGCGCCGGGAGAACCTGGAATTCCCCAGGATGAGTTAGGGATATGCTGTATGTTAATTGGTAGGTGCCGGCAGGTAAATACCTGGTAGACCAAGAAACCCTATCGTCAAATACTTTCGGTGAATTAAAATACCACCATCCCCATCCATTCTTAAAGGGCGCTGATAACAGGTAGTCTTCTGTGTTCTGCTGGCTTGTTTTTAACCTGGTGTCCAGAATTTCAGCCCCGGCAGGAATTCTGTCTTCAACCATCAGATAATGGGAGTCATTTTCCAGGACCAGAGTAAGCTGAACTTGTACTAAACTCCCCGAGGCTGCCTCTTGCATAAAGATCGAGGAACCATCATCGTTAAATTGAGCATATACCCGGGAAATGCTCATCCCTCTTCCAAAGGGAGAGATATCTTCCGCCGGTCTTGAAACAAGTAGGTGAGCTTTATAGTACAGGGTGCCGTCCCCTTCTCCGCGGTTGATCACCAGCGCGTTGGGGTCCTCCGCATACAGGGTACCTACAGGGACAGATGCAGTAACTGCCTCAAGCTGAGTTGGTCCTTCAACCAGTCCTGTAATAATTTCCGTCCCGTTAACAAGGCTGGTAAACGCAAAGCTGGATGACAAATCACCACTAGTCTTCATCACTTCATTTAGCGCCAGTATTGACCAACCAGTTTCATAGGCAGACCCCCAATCCCCCCCAGGCTCTGTTGCGGAAACCAGGTAACGAACAGCTTCCGGTAAGACACCAGCGTCCTCTTCAGCCCTGGCTAAAGCATATGTAACCATAGCTGTAGTAGTAGTTGTGTTATTCAACCAACAACGACAGCTATCAGGGTTTTCCCAATGAATTCCAGTAGCTGTTCGGATCCCAGTTCCTATCAAGCTGGAAAACAGGGTCCTGGCTTGATCATTGCCCACTATTTGATTATCGATCGCCAGGGCTAAAACTGCCTGTGCATGAGGGCTGAGCTGACTGCTGAGAGATGCAAGTTCCAGCGCCCCGGAGCTGGTATCTATTCCAGCTTCTGAAAGAGCAAAATACCTGAAAGCCAGCTGATTATATTGCCAGGGATCTACCAGCATATCTATTGCCGGCAAAGTTGCCAGCAGGTAACCTCGAGCTTGCTGCATCATTAAATCTGCCACAAAAACGCCAGCTTCTTCTGCCTGAGTTAATCCAAATAAAATAAATGAACTGATCTCACCATCACTTGCACTTCCCTGCCACCAACCCCACCCACCATCCTCGTTCTGAGCCGCCGCCAGGGCATCCAGCGCTTCAGGGATGATTAATTCCAGTCGGCTTTCAAGTTGAGGATAATCCAGATCTAATTCCTGAAGAGTCTGGTAAGTGATCACATTGGGTAGGAAATGAGATAAAACAGCGAGTGTTGAAACATGCTGATCTTCTTCCATGGCATCCAATGCTGTTAACAACGCGGCAGCCAGGGAGGGTGAAATTTCAATATCGAGGGAGCCTTCCTCGGGATCAAACGTTTTAGGAAGAGTCACGATCTCCAAGCGATCCCCGGGGTTATCCAGAACCCCTGAGGTCCCAAAGGTTTGCGGTACTGTATAGCGCAACACGGGAATTGGCCCCAGGTAAGGTTTTACGGCGTCTGTGTATTCCCCTGCGTCTGCCGTAAAGGTAAGGTCCACTTGATCTACATCTTCCACTGTTCCCCACCATTCAATCCTTGTTCGATCTCCAGCTGGGATAATTTCGGCTTGAGTGGAGATATCAGGGTTATCAAAATTAATTCCGGTTCCCTGCAAAGTTACATCTACCATTAAGTCACTATCTGTATTGTTATGAACTACCGCTGCCAAAGCCAGGTGATCACCCGCCACCAGGAATCTTGGCGTTACCGGACGAATCAACAAATCTTTGGTGGTGACAACTTCCGTTGTTGCCTGGCCGACTTCAGTTTCTTTCGTCACGCCGCGAGCTTCTGCCTGCCATGTTGTCAGATTATCCGGCAGGATAATTGCGACAACCGCTTCTCCGTTTGCATCTGTTTGGACATCAGCACTCCAGTATCCCGTATCCTCAAACTGGCTGCGAACAAAATAAGCTTCTCCGCCTCCGCCTCCGCCTAATCCTCCCGGCATAAATATGGTCCGGCCGGCATGGACACCGAGGGGAATTCCCATCCGGACCGCAATCGGTTGAATGCCGTAAAACGCCTCTCGAATCTCTGGAGAGTTTGGATCTGCTAGAGCAAGCACAGCTTTATCAACAACAGCCAGGGTAAATTCACCTTCTAAGGGATCTCCATTATAATCTGTGACCCGAATCGTAAATTGAACTTCTTCGCGCGGACCTAGACGCTCCGGTTCTCCCACAACCTCCACTTGCATTATTTTTGTGACCGGTTCCACCAGTAAATTTATATATCCTTGTCGGAAATCCGGTATCCCTTCCGCATCCTGACCGATTAAGGTAACGGAAATGTATACATTGGGCGAATCTTCTTCACTAAGTGGAATTTGGATGGTTTCCCCCGACGAGGTCAAGCTCAGGGTTTGATAAGAGATGATTTTATGACGTTCGACTGTGATCAGGGCTTGTGCTCCCCCGGGGAATGGGTTGGGGATAAAGATTTCAGCTTTGTCTCCAGGAAGGTATAAAGGTTGATCAGCAACCAATTTTATTTTCTGGTTAGTAAGAGTTGGCCAGGCGGTCGTACCCGTACCTCCAACCCAGAGAGTAACTTCTGTTCGAGCATCGTCGCCATAAACCTCCAGTTGATAGTTGCCTGGAGAGGGGGGAGTAAAACTGAGAACAGATTCTCCATCCCGGTTTGTGCTGAAATTTTCAGTTGAAATAGCTTCGGTTTCCCGCTGATAGGTGATCTCTCCTAATGCTCCCATTTCAGTCTGCCAGGAAACCCGGCTAAATACGGCTCGTAGATTCCTGACACCATTTGGTTCTTTATCCCAATCAACAACCAGTACCTCAAATTTGATTTCCTCCTCCGCTTCTGCGATCCAGGCAGAGGGTTTCAAGCCGATATAGAAATCGCTGGGGTGAACCAGTATCTCAGCCTGGTTGGTGACCTGGAATCCAGTTTCGTCCTGGGCTGTCACGTTTAAAACATAGGTCGCCGGCAGGATTATTTCCTGGTCATTTTTATCAATATCAGATAATGGTTGTTCGATTATCCACGCTCCCCCTGCATCTGTCTCCGCTTCTCCTGAATCCACTAAAGATCCCCACCCGGAGAGGGGATTAAACCCGGGGTAAGTAAACCAGCTGCTGTCTAATACTCCAACTTGATACCCCGGTATATAGAAATTTGTCCGTTCTGCGCGCAGGCTCCAGGAAATTGGCAGGTCTCCAGCGGGAGCATCAAAATAATACCGGGCAGCGGCAGTTCCCTGCCAATCATCCCCTAAAAGCATCTCCTCTTTATCCAGTGAAACCTGCAGGTCAATCTCTGGTTTGCGGTATTCAGCAACCTGGAAAAACACCATGCCATTATCAGTGTCCAGCTGATAATATCCCGGTTCTGCAAATGAAGAAAGTTGGTATTCCCCGTGAGCAGTACCGTACATAGATAGAGGTAATGATACCTCTTGGTCTTCACCACTCGGCAGGTCTACTCTTAATGTGATTTCATCTTCGATAGGAAGTTTGTACTCTCCGTCTTTAACATCCCGGTGGACCAAACGATAATATACAGTTTGTCCCGGGCGGTATATCGGTCGATCGGTATAAATATAGGTCTGTGATTGAGGAAGGCCATAATCGGATCGTAATCCGAAACTATATGGTTCGGTGCCAAAAGCCCAGTTTGAGGCCGTGATCCCATAATTGTCTTCTCCGGGAGTTCCAGCCACCGCATAAAAAATGCTGTCATAAAGATCCAGTGGGGGGTCGTACTCCACTTCATAAATTCCCTCCCGGTCAGTGACCCCTTGATACATCACTTCTCCGCCATCATTGTAGATGCTGATCTCCGTACCCTGGACTGGCAGCCCGGTCTCCAGATCTACAGCCCAGATCAGGATATTTTGAGGGCTGGTTTTCATCGTCAAATGCAGATTGCTGACAGCCAACAAGTATGGTGATGGATTATATGGCAGTTCCTGTGAATATATCTGGTAGCGGTATAGGCCAGGTGGAATGGCTTCTCCAATTTGATTCAGGGGAAGATTAATTCGATAACTATCGTCCCCGGGGACGTTAATAATGTGGTTCCAATATATTGAATCAGGAGGATAATATTCATCCAGAGTGGAATATCGGTTCGGTCCAAAAAATCTGGGGTATACATCCAGGGGAATAGTACCGATATTAACTGAAACCTGGTATAAGTTTGTTCCATCAGCCGGGATCGCGTTTTCTGTCCCTGTTAAGAAAAGCGTGTTGGTTCCCTGGGTGATAATCAGGTTGGACGGCAAGGGTTCAGTGGTGAAGTTCAACGACAGCGAACCGGTTAAAGAGCTGCCCCAGATATCTGAAAATCCTTTTTTGATAACCAGATTGTAATCCGTCAGGGGTTCAAATCCACCATAGATATGAAGTACGTTTCCCGAATCAGCCAGATAAGGATGGAAATCAAGCACTTCTGGAGTAAAAGCGAGGTATTCCTCGATATTCTCCAATTCAACCTGGCTGTTAAAATAGAGTGTTACTCCCTCATATATCGAAAAGGTATAGTTTTGTCCGGCAGGGGTTCCAATAAATGAAAATTCACCCACGGTTTCAAATTGCCAGCTTGTGTCCAGCTGCAGCGGGGTGCCCCCGGCAGCTTTGGTCTCCCCGGGAATAATAGCCGCATAAGTAGTAGACCGGTCCAATAATTGGTTTGGGATAAACTCAGCCTCCATCAAATCCTCTGACCATTCCAGGTTTCCAGTGATAAAGTTCCCGGTACCAGTAACCATTTGTAAATTTTCCGCAACGCTGTCCATGTCCATGGCCTGGTTGAAGGTTAAAATCAAGGATGCATCAAGGGGAATATTCGTTGCACCGTTAATGGGGCTCCAATCCAGCAGCTGCGGATAAGCTGTGGAGAAAGTCCATGATCGGGAGGTTTCTGGATCGAGGTCTGCGCCGGCTGTGCTTGTCAGGGATGAAGATAGTTCTACCTGGTAGGTTATTCCTCCCGCCAGGGCCGTCTCAGGTGAAAATATATAGGTACTGGTATTAATCCATACACCTATCCCTGCGACTGCTGGGCTGATTGTAAAGGCGGGTTCCCCCGATAAAGGCTCTCCCAGGGGAACAACAGGCTGATTAAAAGTAACCACCACTGCAGAAGCGGGATCGATCTCAATTCCACCAGGGAAAGGTAAAAAGTGTGTGGCTTTAAGGGTATCTGGAGTATAGAATTTAATTTGAATTGGATCACTGAGGGATAATCCATTCGCGGCTTTGGCAGAAATATCCAGATTAATTTTAATGGTTGACTTTGGTAATAAGGATTGATCAGGCTTATAGACCAGCGTAGCCGGATCGCTCCAGGTAAACGATCCTGACAACGCAGGATCACCAGATAGAGCGCCCTCAACGGAAGCCTGGTCCATGGCTTGGTTAAAGTAAAGAGTTATCGGGCCATCTACAGGAATAGTGCTGCCCCAGGACGGCAGGGACTCCACAATCGTGGGGGGCAATGGCTGCGGAGTATTGGTGGGCGCAGGAGTGGCAGTAGCGGTAGCTTCAGAACCAAAAAATCTTTCCTGTAAACCAGCGGGGAGATTGCAGGCCAGGCTGATCACTGTAAAAAATAAGGCTGCTGCTGCCAGCAGGAGGAAAACCTTCTTTTTCTGGGGAGACATCGGTCAGCTTCCTTTCTCAATATAAGCTTAAAATGGTCAGAACCAGGGGTTAACAATATTATACCCGCTTCCTTCATAATCAGATATTTCAGCCCGGTCAATGAATTATCCAAACGGGAGCATTTCCGCCCCCTACAACAAAACACCCGGAGGTTTCGAGATCCGGGTGTTTGAATTTAGTTCTGATGTAATTGCCCAGCTAAAGGGCAATATCATTGATCAGATCAACTATACAGGAATTAATTTTCCTCTGGAACCTTGCGATCAAGCATTTGCATCTGGGAAGCGACCACTTTGGTGAAATAGCGAGTATTTCCATCTTCCTCAAAGGAATCTGTTTGCAATCTTCCTTCTAAAAATATCAGGCTTCCTTTCTTTAGATACTCCCCACATATCTCTGCCAGCCTTTCCCAGGCTTCAATATTAAACCAATCGGTCACCTCCTGATATTCCCCCTCTTTACCTTTCCAGCGGCGGTTTATCGCCATGCTGAAAACACAGACTTTTTTTCCACTTGGTATGTTTTTGAGCTCAGGATCACGTCCTAAATTTCCGATCAATTGAACTCGGTTCAAGCCCACCATATTTCCCTCCTTATAAGTTATAATTGATAGGCGTTATACAGCTCAGTGTAGCCTAAATGCATGATATTTGTCAAGTATACATTGCTATAACGTATTTTCTTTGTAATTATTAAGGCAATTATAAGTCTCTCTTCGGTAAAGAATAAGGAACAAAAAGCTCCCATGTACATAGCAATAGAAGGTGCGATTGGTGTCGGAAAAACAACCCTATCTCGTTTATTGGCATCTCGTTTTCAAGCAACTCTCCTCCTGGAAGTATTTGAGGAGAATCCTTTCCTGGCAGATTTTTACACCGACCGGGATACATATGCTTTTCAAACTCAGATCTTCTTTTTGCTGAGCCGGTATCACCAGCAGCAAGATGTACCGACCGCTTTAACTTCCGGCAATAGCCTGATCGCTGACTATACCTTTGAGAAAGATGCCTTGTTCGCTCGCTTGAATTTAACTGGCGACGAGCTGGATACATATTTCAGCGTTCACATTGCCCTGGCTGAAAAACTCCCCCTGCCAGACCTGATTGTTTACCTGCAGGCTGAAACCGCCGTCCTGATGCAGCGCATCGCACATAGAGATCGCCCGTACGAAAGAAATATGGATCAGGAATACATTGAGAGCCTCAATCGCGCTTATGATGAGTTCTTCAGCGAAGACCATAGTGGCGCACCGGTCTTAAGAATTAACACCAACGAGCTTAATTATGTCGCAAAAGAACAAGACCTGGACTGGGTTGAAAATCGGATCCGGCAAACGCTAAGATTACATCCATATCAAACTCAATTTTTTAACAAAGCTTAACCAGAAGAAGGGATAAGAATTAAATGCGCTTTACGCCGGAGATCCTCCGTAAACACGCTCATCTACTGGTTGATAAGGAAACCAAAAAGAACCGGGGTATCCTGGCTGCTTATTTGCGGGGATCTCTGCTCTATGGCTCTCCTCTTCTGGGAGGAGCAGGGGATATTGATCTAGTATTCATCCATTCCTATCCCCCTGAAAAGACCAACGAGATCAGACAATTGACTCCGGAAATCCAATTTGACATTGAACACCACGATCAATTACTGTACCAGAAACCAAGAGATTTAAGGGTAGATCCCTGGCTTGGCCCCACGCTCCATGATGCTGTACCACTCTATGACCCCAGGCATTTTCTAGACTATACACAAGCAGGTGTCCGCAGTAACTTCTCTTTTCCAGAAAATATCCTGGCCAGAACCAGACCATTAATTGAAAATGCCCGCCAGTTCTGGATGGATCGACAGGTAAAACCACCCCAGGACATCATCACTGAAATCCCGGCTTTCCTGGATGCTCTCAACAAAACCCTAAACGCCGTAGCGCTTATGACAGGACCGCCGCTTCCGATTCGCCGGCTTGGTATCCTATTCCCCGAAAAAGCCTCCCTGGCAGGCGCTCCCGGTTTAGCAATTGCATTCACGCACTTACTGGGAGGAATATCCGTTTCAAAGGAAACCCTTCAGGACTGGTTAGGCCATTGGGAGATTGCTCTGAACTCTCTTCAGGAAAACATTGTTCCTGCCCCTCTTCTTTCCCGGCGGAAAATTTATTTTCAAGCAGCTCTTGAGGCTATCCTTAAAGGTGATAAACCAACTGATGCTTTATGGCCGCTGTTGATCACCTGGACAGAAGCTGTAACAGCTCAGCCAGACCAACTTCAATTGCAGCCTGCCTGGAAAAAGGCTCTCACCACACTTGGTTATGCAGGGAAAGATTACCAAGTCCGGCTGGCTGCATTCGACGGTTATCTTGATATATGCGAATCGTTGATTATTGGGGAAGAGTGAATCCCTAGACGATCAGGAATGTTTTTTTGGTAGCACTACCCTGAGGGTGGCTCCCTCTCCAAGCCCTTTGCTCTCGGCCCAGATCTTTCCTCCGTGGAGATCAACCAGCTCCCGCGCAATTGAAAGACCCAATCCCAAACCCCCGTACCTGCGGGTCATATGGTCGTCTTCCTGATAAAAGACCTCAAAGATTTTTTCCAGCGAGTCCGGCGAGATTCCCCTCCCTGTATCAGAGATAGAAACCATAATCTCGTCTTTCCGATCATCAATCGTTAACTGGATTGTTCCCTCCACGGGTGTAAACCTGATCGCATTGAGCAGTAAGTTCACAAAGACCACGCTCATTTTTGGGAAATCCAAATAAAGCTGAATTGGATCATCCGGCATCTGATAATCCACTATATTATCTTCCTTGCTTACTGTCGCCCTGACCTCTTCCCGGGCAAAGTCGATCACCCGCTGGAGAGTTGTATCGCTGAAATCTAAATCAGCTTCGCCAGTATATAGCAAGTTCATGTTGGCGATATCATCCAGAACCGCTCTCAATTTAGAGGATGCCTTTAAGATGGATTCTGCCAGAGGTTTATTCTCCTCAATTGCGTCTTCGTGAAGAAGGGTTGCGTACCCCAGAATATTTCCCAGCGGGGTTCGCAGCTCGTGGGATGCAACCGACATGAGATCCCGTTTTAACTTATCTGCCTGGCTCAATTCGACATTGGCTTTTTGCAGGGCTTGAATCAGCCCGGCATTATGAATAGAGATAGCAGCTTGCGAAGCTACAACCAGCAGCAGAGAGACGTCAAAATCTGTAAACTCTCCTTCTTTTTTATTAAGCGCTTCAATCACGCCGGTTACCCGGTCTTTGATCCTCATCGGAGCCCCTAGCAGGGAATCCACCCGAAAGCCAACTTCGTCACCTACTTCATGATAATGGCGGGGATCGTCCTGGGTGCTGTTTATTACCAGGTGCCTGTTCTCGGTAAAGATCGTTCCTGCCAGACTGTTATCCAGTGGAACTGGAATTTTTTCCAAAACATCTATATTCCCACTGGTCGTTGCTGCAAACTTCAATTCCTTTTCTCGTTCATCATACAGCAAGATGGATACACCGCCGCATTCCAGAAGATCAGCAGCCGTGTCAAGAATATTTTTTAACAGAATATCCGGTTTTAAGGTGGAATTCAAAACGGCACTGATTTCTACCAGTTGGACCACTTTTTGGGTTTTCTGACGGACTTCCTGCTCTGAGATAGATGAGGTCAGATCGTTAAACATAATAAAAGTTTTTTCCGCTGAAATAGTTTTGGCTGGTTAATTATAGTCTACTGAGGATCTTTTTTCCTGCTATTTTTGAAAGGTAATACAAATCAATCCTCATACCTTGATTCGTCTAGTAATTTTTGATACCCCTGATCGTCAAGCGGAGTCACCACCCCGCGGGTATCTGCGTTAATATATTTTTTTTCAGCTTGCTCCAATTGGGTCTGGGAAGCTCTGGCCCGGATACTGATTTTTCCACAGTGCGGACAGCGATTCAATTTACCAATCGCCAAATTCGGCGAAAAGATTGATCTCCCAAAAGGCAATTCACAGCGGGGACAGACCGCCCCGCCTGCAGGACCATATTTGCCTATTATAAATTCCTTTTTTCTGCTTGCCAGCACAGATACTCCCAACCCAAGAACTGTAGCGCCAGCAGTAAATATCAGGATGGGCACAATTAATCCCTGGGTTTGTGACCAGGCTTGATCCGAGGACAACAGTACTTTTGAGATTTGATTTGACTGCACCATTGTTCCATTGGAAAGTTTACCAACGGCAAAAAATGTATGCTCCCCTTCTGGGAAAATGCTTGTATGAAATTTATATTGATAGGGTTCCTGGCTAATCGCAGCAATCAACTCTCCATCGAGATAAAAATCCACGGTTTCCAGATCAGCTAAAGGATCACGAATCTTTAAGGTAAAATTCCCCTGGATTTGCCCCAGTCCTCCATAACCAAAATTACGGTCCAACGATAGCTCAATTTCTGGATCGGATTCCTGTGCATCAACACTGACAGGTATAAAAAGAGCTACTAATACCAACAAAGCAACTATTCGTTTTCTGATTTCCATAACGCTATTTCCACCTTGATAAAATTGTCTCGCGCTGAAAAATCTGGATTGCAAAATAGAACAGGATGATATCCAAAACCAGGAGAACACCAGCCATCCAGAGAATGAATTGCTGGTTTACCAGGATAAGCCCGGTAGTCTGACCAATAAATAAACCCACAATTGGGAGCACAAATATTCCCGAAATTGTTTCCGCAACCCGGGGATCGTTCACCCGCGAGGAAATCATCACCGCAATACTTACGCCCATGATCGACAGCAGCGGACCAACCACAAAGATTGCCGTCATCCACAGTGGATCAAATAACTTTCCAACCACCGCAGGATTATCTACCATGATATGAACTCCAGCGGCATGCAAAAGATACCCCATCCAGGTTGCAAGCACAGCCGGGATTATTCCCGCCAATCCTTTTCCGATCAGTATCTCCAGTGTTGAAACTGGCGTCACCAGTAACGGCTCAAGAGTCCGGGTGGTTTTTTCTCCAACGATGGAGTAGGAAGCAATCGTCATCGGGATAATGATCGGCACCATCATGAACAGCAGGAGAAACTGAGTGACGATGTAATACAGCATACAATCTTCACCGCCAAGATCTCCACAGAGTGATGAAAATTGTGGTGGAAAATCAGCAGTTGTTACTCCGCCAAAATCTTCAGATCCCGTAGCAAAATAAAGGATACCCAGCGACATCGCTGTGAACATTAATGGCAGGAACGATACAGTAAACAAAACAAATTTGTTTTTAAAAACTTCCCGCCACTCTTTAATTACTATTGCCTTAATTCTTTCCATTGTTGCTTCCTTGTGAGGATTTCATCAACTCCAGGTAGACATCTTCCAGACGGCGTCGCAGCTCACCTACAAAT
>JAZFRV010000202.1:0-3700 GCA_036445875.1 Anaerolineales bacterium | reverse complement strand
TAACACTTGGCGCCCATAAAGGAGCAAAAATTACCATAAAAGCAGAAGGTGATGATGCCGATAAATCCCTGCAGGCCTTGGAACAATTAATTTTGGGTAATTTTGGGGAAGAATGATGAAATCAATTACCGGTATTCCCGCTTCTTATGGCATTGCAATTGGATCGGCATTTGTATTTGACCGGACTGAAATTATTATCCCTACTTGTTCAATTGATGATCCGGAAGCAGAGTGGGATCGGTTTGAGGACGCCTGTGAGAAAACCTGCCAGCAGTTGGATCAAGCGTATCAAAAGGCAAAGGAAGATCTGGGAGAGGAAGCCGCCGAAATTTTTTCTGCCCAGAAATTAATGCTGGAAGATCCGGAATTAATCAATACTGTAAAAACAAGGGTCGAAAATGAGTTGATCAACATTGAGGCGGCTTTGTTTGAGACAGCTGAAAGTTACGCCCAGCAGCTGGAAGCAATCAACGACGAGTACCTCAGCGCCCGGGCGCTGGATATCAGGGATGTCTCATCCCGATGTTTAAGAAATTTACTGGGGATAACGGATACACCTGCCGCCGGGTTAAAATCCCCTGCGATTATTGTTGCCAAGGATCTCACACCTTCTGACACAGTCTTACTGAATAAGGATTTTGTCCTCGGATTTTGCATAGCGGAAGGAGGTTCAACCTCCCATACAGCAATTTTAGCAAGAGGGCTTGGTATACCGGCTGTCGTGGGAGCTGGAACGGCAGTTGAACAAATCACAAATGGCGATGAATTAGTTATTGATGGAGACGCAGGAATAATTGTAATAAAGCCTGATCAGGGGCAAGTAAAAGAATTTAACAAAAGGCAAAAGAATTTTCAAAAGATCAAGGCTGAAGCCGTAGCGATTACTCACCAACCGGCGATTACTACTGATGGACACCAGGTGGAAGTTGTAGCAAATATCGGCAATGTAGATGGTGTCCAAGCAGCGCTTGATGCTGGCGCTGAAGGAGTGGGATTGTTGCGCTCCGAATTCCTTTATTTGGAAAGGTCTAGTTTACCGACAGAAGAAGAGCAATACCAGAAATACAAAACAATCGCAGACGCCTTTGGAGATAAACCAGTTATCCTGCGGTCCCTTGATGTTGGCGGGGATAAGGATATTCCTTATATCGATCTGCCCCCAGAAGCCAATCCCTTCCTGGGTGTCAGAGCAATCCGGCTTTGTTTATCCCGCCCCGAGTTATTTAAACCCCAATTAAGGGCGGCATTAAGAGCAGGATTTGGGAATAATTTGAAGTTGATGTTCCCTATGATTGCAACTGTAGATGATGTGCTCAAAGCCCGGGCGGTGCTGGAAGAATGTCGGGATGAGTTAAAAAAAGAAGGATATGACGTTGCTGACCAGATGGATATCGGTATAATGATCGAGATTCCATCAGCAGCGATTTTGGCTGATCAGCTTTCCGAGGTGGTAGATTTTTTCTCAATTGGAACCAACGATTTAAGCCAATATACTTTAGCAGCAGATCGGACTAATGCTCAGGTTGCGCAGATTGCATCCGGTTTTCAACCGGCTGTCTTCCGATTAATTAAACAGGTAATTGACGCGGCGCATTTAAATGGTAAATGGGTAGGATTGTGCGGGGAGATGGCTGGTGAACTTCTGGCTATCCCCATCCTGTTGGGGTTGGGATTGGATGAGTTTAGTATGAATCCTCCCGCCATACCCTTTGCTAAAAAACTGATTCGCTCGATATCTTTTGAGCACGCGCAGCAGGTTGCTCAAACAGCATTAAATCTGAAAAGTGACTCTGAAATTCGGGAATATATCCAGAAGACAGTCCCGGAAGTAAATTTAGGATAGGAGATTCACGCGAACATATCCTGAAGGTATAAACTCTAATAAACGTCATTTCAATTAAAGCTCAAATATATCCCCGCGTTCCGGATATTCGACATCCTGGATTCCAGCTTGTTTTAATTTTTCCATCAGGGGTTCCGCACCGCGAGGTTCACCATGGACCAGGAATATCTTGCTAAGGGTTTCTTTGGTTTCGGTGGCGTAATCCAGCAATAGTTTCTGGCCAGCATGAGCAGAAAAGCCGTTGATTGTAACAACTTCTGCCCGGCGTTGATAGGTTTTTCCAAATATTTTGATTTCCTTCTTCTGTTCCGCCAACCGCCTTCCCAGAGTATGGGGAGCTTGCCAGGACACAATCAAAACCGTGTTGCGAGAGTCTTCAATATTGTTCTTCAAGTGATGGAGAATCCGTCCGGTTTCGGCCATGCCCGAGGCGGAGATCACAACAAAGGGAGGTTCAGTAAAATTTATTGCTTTGGATTCTTCCACTGAAAGAGTATATCTTAATCCCTCAAAATCCAAGGCTGCATGGTGTTTATCTTCGGAGATAAAATCTCGAGTTTCCTTATCAAAACACTCCGGGTGTTCTCTGAAAACCTGGGAGGCGCGAATAGCAAGGGGACTATCTACAAAGACAGGGATTTTTGGGATTTCCCCGGCCTCAACCATTTTGTGTAAACAATACACTAACTCCTGTGTACGTCCCACAGCAAAGGAGGGAATGATTATCTTGCCTTTGCGAGCAATAGTTCGTTGAATCACCTCGCGAAATTCAAGAAAAGCCTCATCAGGAGCGCGTTTTTTCTCATCACCATAGGTAGATTCCATGATCAGGTAATCCGCCTTGTCGGGAAGGATCGGGTCACCAATTAGCTGCAGTCCGGGTCGGCCGATATCTCCGGAGAACCATAATCGGGAAGTTTTTCCATTTTCAGTGATATCGAGGACAACAGCTGCAGAACCCAGAATATGACCGGCGTCTACCAGGTGGGCTTTTACTCCGGGAATTGGCTCAAAAACATCCCGGTACTTTACACAATCGAATAGAGGGGCTACCCGGCCAGCATCTTCCTTGGTGTAGAGCGGTTCAATTTGGGGTTTACCCTGTTTTAGGCGTTTTTTATTGAGGTATTCCGCATCTTTTTCGTGGATATATCCAGAATCCAACAGCATGATATTATCCAAATGGGCTGTAGCATATGTGGTGTAAATGGGACCGCTGTAACCTTGCTTGACCAGGTTAGGGAGATTTCCGCTGTGATCGATATGTGCGTGGGAGAGGATTACAGCATCAATATCTTGGGGAGGAAAAGGGAATTTTCGGTTTCGCTGGTAGGTTTCTTTCCGGCGTCCCTGGAATAAACCACAATCCAGAAGCAGCTTATGATCATTAACTTCCAGCAGGTGCATGGATCCAGTTACTGTCCTGGCGGCTCCGTAAAAATGAATTTTCATTCAGCGCTCCTTGATAGTCTGGTCTATGTTAATATAGACAAGATATCATCGCCAAATCTTTCCAAGCGCCAGGGAACATCTACCATCACCCTGGCTAATTCCTTCCTGTTCACCGGGTTAGCTGATACTACTGCGTAAAGCAATTCCCGGGGAAGGATCACCGCGGAATTGACTTTCATTTTCTGGGCAGTAAGTTTCCGCCAATCCCGGAGGATTTTCTCTCTTGTCAGGAACGCTTCGTCAGTTTTTTCACGACGGGGATAGTGAACTGGTTCAGAATCTAAGCCATCTTTAATGGCTTTAACAAGTTCTTCAGCGTGCTTTTGAATTGCATTTTTCCCCACAAGTTCCAATTTAAGCAGCTGGTTGGTGCTGGTGGGACACTGCTCGGCCAGAGCGAGCAAG
>JAZFRV010000201.1:0-5379 GCA_036445875.1 Anaerolineales bacterium | reverse complement strand
GGGGAGGGGAGAGAGTGAAGTAAAAGCCGTCATCAGTATAGATCTTTCGATCTTCAAAAGGAGGAACGGAAGGGGGATCAGAAGAATAAACAGCAAAAAATCCTCCGGCAAATCCAGCCTTGATTGCCCGGGGAAAATCCAGATCTCCTTCTCCATTCTCAAGGAATGCCCGGGTGTTTCTTGGATCATCGCTATGGCTGATTTTATTGAGGATATCGTTATGGCCGTCAAATATTTTCATGGTTATCTACATTGTATACAACTTCCTGACAGGAACCCGTAATCTTTCCTAGCTATATGTTCTTAAAAAGCATCCGCTTCATCATCGGAGCGGTCAAATTCGATTAGTTCTCCCGTGGTGGTGAAGACAGTTCTTTCACAGATATTAGTCACCCGGTCAGCGGCCCGCTCCAGGTTGTGAGCAACCCAGAGGTGAAAAGTAGCCCGGTCGATATTCTTTTGATCTTTTATCATCAAATCCAGCAGCTCTTTGTAAACATCGTTATAGAGGGTATCGATTTGATCATCTTCTTCGGGGATCGCTCTTGCGCTCTCTTCATCTAAATTAATAAAAGCATAGATCGCCCGATGAAGCATATCCGCAGTCATTTCTGCCATTTTTGGGATTTGAGCCAGGTCTTGGAATGGAGCTAGATCATCCAGGCGCATGGCAATCCTGGCAATACCTTTGGCATAGTCGCCTATGCGCTCAAGTTCTCCGGCAATATCCAGGATCGAGGAGAGTATCCGCAAGTCTATCGCCATTGGTTGTTGGGTTGCTACTGTAATTAAAGCACTCGCCTCAAGCGCATATCTTTTTTTATTTATCACCTGGTCATTAGTATAGATTTTCCGGGCAAGTTCTAGATCACGACGGCATAAAGCATCAACTGATCCCTTGATGGCTTTTTCAACGATGCTGCCCAAATCCGAAATTGCTCCGAAGTGATCCTCGATTTTCCTGTCTAAAGTTTCTCTTATTTCTCTTGCCATAATAAACCTCTTTCCCCTGTTTCCAGGTGGTTAAACAAATTTATCCACAGACTGATTATAAATATATTATCCAAATCTTCCCTGAATATAATCCCGGGTCCTTTGGTCCGTGGGGTTTGTGAACATGGTATCTCCAGATGAAACCTCAATCAGGTCACCCTGAAGGATAAATGCCGCCAGATCTGCAGTCCTGGCAGCCTGTTGGACTGAATGAGGAACAAGAATAATAGTATAGTCCTTCTTAAGATCCTGGAGGGATTCTTCAACTTTTCCAGTTGAAATGGGATCCAGGCCTGAGGTTGGTTCATCGAGCAAGATCACCTCGGGTTTCAGGGCAAGCACCCGTGCCAGGCACAGTCGCTGCTGTTGTCCCCCCGATAAGGCGATTGCCGGATCATCCAGGCGATCTTGCACTTCATCCCAAAGAGCTGCCTTTTGTAAACTGGTCTCTACTGCTAGATCGAGTAGATCATTGTTCTTCTCTCCCGCAACTTCCAAGCCGTATGTTAAATTTCCTCGGATTGAAAAAGGAAGGACCACTGGTCGGGCAAATACCATTCCCACTTTTCGTCTTAAAGTTATCACATTGGTTTTTGGACTAAGGATATTTTCTTCATCAAGGAGCACTTTTCCTGATTGATGGGTAACATCAGCCAAATCGTTTAATCTATTGAGGACTCTCAACAAACTGGATTTTCCTCCGCCGGCAGGTCCAAATATCATAGTGATTTGATTGACGGGGATGTCCAGAGAGATATTTCTTAAGGACTCAGTTCCATCTGAATACTGCAGGGAGTAGTTTTGGATCGAGAATTTGTTCATGAGATTAAAGTTACCATTGCCTTTTTGCCCTCGCCCGCGATCGAATTGTAGTGGCGATAATATTCATGCCGAGTACAAATACCAGCAGAACTAGCGCAGTCCCGTATTGAATTTTTATTGGCATACCTGGAACCTGGGTTGATATCACAAAAAGATGATAGGGTAGAGCCATGGTTGCGTCCAAAGGAGAGGATGGCAAGCGGGGAAGGAAGAAGGCAGCAACAGTAAAGAGAATGGGGGCAGTTTCTCCAGCGGCTCGTTCCAATCCTAAAATGACACCCGTTAATATGCCAGGCAAAGCTTGCGGTAGGATAATTCTCTGGATCGTCTGCCATTTTGTGGCTCCTACAGAAACGCTTACAGTGCGAAATGCCTGCGGTACGGATTTTAATGCCTCTTCAGTTGTGCTGATAATAACCGGTAGGGTCATAATGGAGAGGGTCAGAGATCCAGCCAATATGCTGGTACCAAATTGGAGGAAAAGGACAAACAAGCCCAACCCAAATAACCCATAAACTACAGAAGGGATGCCTGCTAAGCTGATAATAGCGACTCGGATTAACTGGGTAACTTTATTATCGGGAGCATATTCAGATAGGTAAATTGCTGCCCCAATTCCAATTGGTACAGCAAATACCGCTGTCCCGAGGGTCAAGTAAAACGTACCTACAATTGCTGGCCAAATGCCTCCTTCCCGCATACCTCCCCGGGGAAATCCAGTTATAAATTCCCAGTTTAAGGCTGGTGCGCCTAATACGAGGATATAGATCACTACCGCAGCGATAGGTACGATTGTTAAGAAACTTATAATCGCGAGCAGGCTAAAACCAAATTTCTGCCGTCTGTACCGGAGTTTTGATGAATATTTCATAGGTTAGGATAGAATCCGTTCTTGCCGCTTTTTTTGACGAAATACTACTGCTGAAGCAGTGATATTTACAATCAGGGATATCAAAAATAACACAATGCCAATCAGGAATAAAATGTGATAGTGAACGCTGCCGTTAGCAACTTCACCCATTTCAGCAGCAATTGTCGCGGTCATGGTTCTGACTGGTGAAAATAAATCGCTGATGCCTTTCGGTAGGATAGGAGCATTCCCGGTTACCATCATAACCGTCATAGTTTCGCCTATCGCACGTCCAACTCCCAGCATGATGGAAGTCAGAACCCCGGACCGAGCAGCCGGCAGAGTTACTCTCCAAATTGTTTGCCATTCTGTTGCGCCCATCGCTAACGAAGCATCCCGGAAGGATTTTGGAACTGCATCGAGGGCATCCTCGGCCACAGATACCACCGTAGGGATGGCGATTCCTCCCAGAAGGATAGCACCTGTTAGTGCGGTCAATCCAGTTGGAAGGTCTAACAATTTCCTTAGAAAAGGAGCTAAGATCAGCATACCTAAAAAGCCAAGTACTACTGATGGGAGTCCACCAAGAATCTCGATAAAGGGTTTTAAAATATCCCGGATCCAGCGGGGCGCGATTTCAGATAAGTATACTGCGGTGCCAATTCCGAAGGGTACGGCAATAATAATTGCACCCAGTGTGATGATTATGGAACCACCGATAAGCGGAAGAATACCAAAATAATCCTCTATTGGATACCAGCGCGAGGAAAACAGGGTTGATAGATTTACTTCTTGGACCGCTGGCAAGCTTTCCAGTAGCAAGAATATAAATATCATTCCCACAAAAACAATCGCAGAGTACCCTGCGCTCTTGATTAAAAAAGTGATTAAATGTTCACGTCGTAGATTACTTGTATCCATAAAAATCGAGCGGTCGTATTAACTATGTTATTCCGAGACAGGCACAAAACCGAGCTCTGCGACAATCTTTTGGGCTTCATCAGATAATATCCAATCCAAATATTCTTGGATAGCCCCGGTTGGAACTCCATTGGTATACATGTATAAATCTCTGGCAATGGGGTACTCTCCACTATGGACGGTAGTTGAGGAGGGAAGGATATAAAGCTCGCTTCCACCAGCTGCAACGCCGATAACTTTCAGATCATCAGTAACATATCCGAGCCCATCGTAACCGATTGCATTTGGGTTTTGCCTGATTTCAGCTCCTATGCCTTCTGATGACGGCAGCAATAGAGTGTTACTAGAAAAGAGCGTATGATTATCTTCCTGACCGAGACGGATGACCTCTTCTAAAAAGTAGACATGGGTTCCAGAGTTTGTTTCACGTGAGAGGCGGACAATCGGGCGATCTTCTCCACCGAGTTCCTGCCAGTTATTTATTTTTCCGCTGTAAATATCTGAGATTTGCTCTAGGGTTAAGTTATCTACGGGGTTCTCCGGGTTAACAATTAAAGCAATAGCATCTCTGGCAATTACAAACTCGACTGGATGGGATCCATTATCAATGGCTTTCTGTTTTTCTTCTTCCTTCATCCGGCGGGAGGCGTTGGCGATATCCACGGTACCATTTATTAAGGCGGCAATCCCTGTTCCGGAACCTCCCCCGGTGACAGAGAGCTGCACGGCAGGTTTTATTTCCTGGTATTTTTCCGTCCAGGCTAAGGCTAGATTAACGATAGTATCTGATCCTTTGTTTTCAATGGTTGAAATTGGAGCGGAAGAACCTTCTGAGGTGGGTGAAATCTGGGAGCAGCCAGGCAAAATTAAAGCGCAGATTGAGATTACTAATATAAATACACCCGTTATCTTCATTTCCCAGATTATATTCTTAAATGAATTCGGATTCAAGGAACTGAACCAGTTGTGATTAATTGTTATGGATGCTCTCAGGATATTAATTAATGCGAATTATGACCGAAGTAGGTTTACAGTCAAAAATATCGCAACCGGTTTTTGAATGATAAATAGTATATAATTTTCGATATGGTAGAAAAGAGCAATACCTTCACAATCAAAGATCTCAATTTTTATTATGGTTCTTTCAGGGCGTTGAGCCAGATAAATATAGTTATTAGACCCCGGGAAGTAACTGCTCTCATTGGTCCTTCGGGATGTGGAAAATCAACATTCTTAAGATGTTTAAACAGGATGAACGATACAATCTCCGGCACAAGGATTGAAGGTGAGATTAATCTTGAAGGTGAAGATATCTATGCTCCAGAGATGGATCTGGCTCAACTCCGACAAAAAGTTGGAATGGTTTTTCAAAAGCCTAACCCTTTTCCCAAATCAATATTTGACAATGTTGCCTATGGTCCACGCGTGCTGGGACATACGGGTAAAAAGAAGGATCTTGAGGTTATTGTAGAAAAAAGTTTAAAACGATCGGCGTTGTGGGAAAACGTAAAAGATCGCTTAAAGGAGGATGCCTTAAGTTTATCTCTTGGTCAACAACAGCGGCTTTGTATCGCGCGGGTATTGGCTGTGGAGGCAGAAGTGATTTTAATGGATGAGCCCTGTTCAGCCCTGGATCCAATCGATACCGGGAAAGTTGAGGAATTAATCCGGGAGTTAAGGGAGCGGTATACTATTGTGATTGTCACCCATAATATGCAGCAGGATGCTCGTGTGTCTGATCAAACTGGATTGTTCTGGTTGGGTGAATTGGTCGAGTTCAATCCAACAGAAAA
>JAZFRV010000200.1:0-4877 GCA_036445875.1 Anaerolineales bacterium | reverse complement strand
CAGCCAATTTTTGTACCAGATTGCTTGCTGATATCGATTAATAGCATTGGTGAGCTCGATCTGAGACTTCGCTTTAGCCATTTTCCCCGCGGCGTTGTTAAACGCCTGTTGTCTTGATTTCATGGCTTTTTGGGTAATGAATACTCGAGCTTTGGCGGCTTTGTATTCCTCAGGAGCAGCCCTTTGTCCTGGCTGGTTAATGGCCAGGCGATATTCAGAATCTTCTAAAGCGTCCCTGGCGTTGGCAACTGCCAATTGGGCATTTGCTGCTGCAACTGCAGCGCCATCATATAAATCTTCCAGAGCACGCTCAGCACTAATCAGTTCTTGCTGGGCGAGGTAAATCGACTGCGGTAATGAGTTATCAGTCAGGTTTGTTAAAACCTGGTCGGTCTTTACTTCATCACCCATCTCCACAGTTACTTCTCTAACAATCCCTGTTGTTTCCCAGACCAGCATTGCAGATTGGTCTGCGTACACTTCCCCGGTTTCGTCTACTACCGCGCTCAAGGGTCCGTAGGCGATTTCAAAGGTCTGTAAATCGTCGCCGTTTGCCGACTGTCTTTGCCGTGCGCTGACTAGGCCATAAGTCACACCGGCAATAACCAAAGCGGCTACAACAACGATAATAATAGTTCTTCTCTTCATATTGGATCTCCTTATTAAATTCAATTTGAGCAGGCGTTATCCCTATTTCACTAATTTTCAAAAACTGTCAATATTATAATTCCGGCATCATTTTAGCCTATAAATCTGGAGAAAGTCTGGAGGGACTGTGTTAATTATGAGGAAATCTCCTTGATTCGTAGCTGTCTAAACAATTCTGTAAGCATCTGGATCAAGAAATCGCCACTCGGAGGATACAGTTTCCCATATATCCTCAATTTTGTTTACTACTCTTGATCCAGTTGGTATAATGCGCTTCAATCCAGGGAGGGGTGCCAGAGTGGCCGATTGGGGCGGTCTCGAAAACCGTTGTGGTTCTTACGGGCCACCGTGGGTTCGAATCCCACCCCCTCCGCTGTATTGGTTAGGGCAGGTAACTCTCCACGCCCGATTTCCTCTTATCTGTCTGTTACAATAAATAAAAATGGCATCTGTAATGGTTTTTAGGTACCGCGATTTTCCAAGATTTGATTCCAGAAGGAGATAACTATGGACGATATGCTTCTGATCGGTATGATTGGCGGCGGAGCGCTGCTGGTAGCTTTGATCATTTTTGGATTGCTGATCAGCCGTTCTCGCAAGATAGATTTGGACTCGGTTCCCGAAGGCGAAACCCCTGATTGGATTCGCTCAACAATCCCAGATGAAACAATGGATGCCACCCGAGCCGACAAAGAAGGAATCACCTTGTTTGACAGTGATCCAGGTGAGGAATTGGCCGCACCATTTGCTGAGCAGATTGAAGACATACTTCGATCTCAATTGCAGGCGGATCCCGAGTTGCAATATTTTGATGTCGATTTTGGAACTGCGCCAGATGGAGGTATTGCATTTCATTTTCGGGGGGAGACCTATCTAGAAATTGACCTGATTCCAGAAAAATCGCTGCGGGAAGCAATTAAAAAAGCCATAGAAAAATACAATCAGTCGGGTTAAGGAATAATAAAACCCGCAGGATATCCTGCGGGTTTTTTATATCTATCAGCAAATTCAACCCCATTTATTTCGATGATATTTATTTTTCTCCGGAGTCTCCTATCCGCATAATAAATCCCATTGCCAAGAACCCCACGCCAACCAGCAGTAGTAAAAAAGACTGCCAGCGTAATGGATTAAATACCGGCATTAACACTCTTACGCTCCCGTTAATGATTTCATGGTACAGGAGGGAGGTCTGAGGTATAACCTCCGGCATTAGATCAGTCAATAATCCCGTCCATAATGGCTTATACAACAGGGCAGAGATCAGGGCTATCAAACTCCCCCCAACCAGGGGGATGCCCCACCACTGTCCCAAGCTTTCCAGAGAACGAACACCAAATAATAAAATCAGGAACAGGAGCCCAATTGGAATCAACAAGGCTGCAGCCATAGTTGCCCGAAGTCTTCGGAGATTCCATTTTAAGGTATAAACCCCATTGATTGTCTCTCCGCCTTTCAGTAAAGACTGACTTGCATTATATTCTTCTGGTGTTGCATTAATTACCATCTGCATGACATCTGAATAGACCTTGATTTGCTCAGCGTGGGGAAATGTAGACAGTTTGCATAGTTCCTTAACCATCTTAGCCCTGGGTACCGGTTCACCTGGTTGGGTTTTCATCTCCTCCATCTGCAGATCAGTACAATCTGGCAGAGAGTCATAAAAAGCTACAATGGCCCCTTCTCCTTCTGGGCCTCCCATTTTTTCAATCAACGGCATCATGTTCCAACGGATTTGAGGAATCCTTTCTTCCGTGTCCAACCACCGGTAAAACCCATTTACAGTAACTTGAATCCAGTTTCCAATCACCTGGTCTGATAGAAGGGCAGCCCGGAAATTTATCCAGTTACTCTCTTCCATTGAATAAACCAGGGTAAACAAATCCAGTTCCTGTCCTTCAGGCTGTTCCGTATTTTCAATTTTCTGAGATATTTCTTCCGCTTGCCTATTGGTGATGATCTCCATCGTGGCGGGGACAATATCTGAGTCTAGAAAGACCCCGGCTACAATCTGGTTCACTTCTTCCTGATTAAATATGCTATCCCCCAGGTTATAAGCCAACAGAGAAAGGGGAATAGCCAAGATCAACATACCAGCCAAAATAAAAGCTATAAATTTCAGGATAGCGTTTAGTATTGTTTTCATAATTGATCCTTCATGAACTCATCCCAAGGGAAATCTCGCAGCGAATCTAGTACTCTATCCGGTGTTCCTCCGTTTGAGAAAAATGGCAGCTGGCGGGTTAGCGAATTGGGAACTGCAATGCAGAATAATCCTGCCCTCTTTGCAGCTAAAACCCCATTGGGAGAGTCCTCCAAAACAATCACTTTTTCAATAACTCCATTCATCTTTTTTAAACCAAGTCGATACAGAGCGGGATCTGGTTTGGCTTGTTCTACTTCTTCTGCACAGGTGGTATGATCAAAATACTTCCACAACCCCAGTCTTTTTAAATGTGTATGAACCCATTCCTGATCTGAACTGGAGACAATACCAAGGGATAGGCCGTTTTGTCTGGCTTTCGCAATCAGCTCTTCTGCGCCTGGTAGTGGGTTCTGCTTTAAAACCAGTTCTAATTCTTTTTGAGATACTTCTGCCTGGATTGCCCGTTGTTGATCTTCGTCTTCGATCGTACCTAAGAATTTCTCGATCGGGCCCTCTACTTTTCCTGATTTTCCCAGGATTTCAGCCCACTCCTCCAGCAGTAGTTCTTTTCCATATTCTCGAAACTTGTCTTGCCAGGCCTTAAATATGGTTGTTTCTGTATCAAGTATCAACCCGTCAAAATCAAATAGAATGCCTTGCAGTGGTGGTTTTAACATAATATGAGTGATTATACAAGGAAACCCAACGACGAGGACCTTACAGTAGTATAATTAATCCACGCTCAACCTGAATTTCCCGAAAGGATTTATGGTTCAACAACTACAACTTATATTGAAGCTAATACGGGACAAAAGAGTCCATCCCCTGGTTAAGGTTCTGCCCTTTTTGTCTCTGATCTACCTGGTTTATCCAGATATGATACCCGGCCCGTTTGATGATGCGGTGGTTATCACTCTCTTTTTCAAATTCTTCTTAATGCTGATTCCAGCTGACGTGATGAACGATCTCAAAAATGAGCAGGAACTTCAAGTAAAGAACAATAACGGCGAAGCCAACATCGTAGAGGGGGAATTCTGGGAAGAATAATCAAGACTCTATTAAAAGATAAACTCCCCGATTTCACTCAGGGAGTTTTTATCTTAAAGCAGGCTGTTCTAGAAATATTCATCCTCGTCATCGCTGTCATCAAATTTTAATTCAAATTCTACATCTTCCCTGGGTTGCCTGACCCAAAGTTGTATTATATCTCCCTCGTCCGATTCTTCAAAATGGGCAGCGATGATTGTGATTTCATCCGTGAATCCTGTCTCAGTTCGGTATTCGAGCATAATGGATTCGTTCTTTTTCCAAGCATTGCTGCAACGATCTACCAACGAAGTTCCATCAAAAGATCTCAGCTCTGTAAAATAGGTATCATATTGACCCGGAGTGTCAGTAACACCCTGGATCCATAAACCGTTCACTTCCCGGAATTCTGGGGTTGGTCCTTCAATTATGGTAATTTTTTCTGTCATCAGCTGATTGGAAAATGAGATTCCAATACCTCCGCTTAGGGCTATCTTACCATAATTTCTGGCGAGGTAAACCTTACGGTTTTTACAATTCTTATCTGGACATTTCTAATGAGGGAACGGGTGAAATTCCAACCAATAAGGTTTATACCTATGCGAAATAGTTTTAATGGGACCTCCTTGCTCTTTAAGTAACTACTCAAATTCAATAACCTTTCTAACCTGAAGTATAATGAGAAATATTGGATTATCGGTTGTGTTTTTGGTTGGTAGTATACACAATATACACTGCTCGCCCTTTGTCTTTTATCAAGTTTTTTTTGATTTTTCCCAAGGCATGGAATGAATGGATACCATACAGATAGTTGCCATCTCGTCAAAATCAGCCTTCCCAAATGAATTACGGGAGAGTCTCAAGACATCAACTTCATCTTTACTTCCCTGCCTGGTTAATCATGTTTCTTCCCTGAAAGAGGAGCTGCCTGAAGATTTAGCTGGATCTTCCCGGGTAGTATTGGTTGACTTAGACAACCCCCCGGACGATAACGAGATAGTGTTAAGCGATATCGAAGAAATTTTTCCAGATTTATCATTGGTGCTGGTTTCTGAAG
>JAZFRV010000199.1:0-2292 GCA_036445875.1 Anaerolineales bacterium | reverse complement strand
GTATTTGATACCGATGAAACCCCCCGACGGGATACAACCCCGGATATACTGGCTAAACTGCGACCAGCATTTGTAAAAGATGGTAAAGTGACTGCGGGAAATGCACCCGGGTTAAATGACGGCGCATCTGCAGTAGTCGTAGCCAGTGAAGAGAAGGCAAAGGAAATGGGCGTAAAACCTTTGGCTCGTATAATAGAATACACTTACGCGGCGGTTGAACCCAAATACCTGTTTTATGCGCCGGCAGTTGCCACACCTCAACTGCTGGAAAAAACTGGATGGACCCTGGACGATGTGGACTTGATTGAATTAAATGAGGCTTTTGCTGCCCAGGTGTTAGCAGATGGAAAAGCCATGGGCGACCTGGGCTGGGATTGGGAGAAAATAAACGTTCATGGGGGAGCAATAGCACTAGGTCACCCAATAGGAGCCAGCGGTGCCAGGGTTCTTACCACGCTAATATATGCTTTAAAGGACCGGGGATTATCCCGCGGGGTGGCTTCACTCTGCCTGGGCGGTGGTGAAGCGGTCGCGCTGGCAGTTGAAATTATATAAGTACAGGAGAGATCAGATGGCATTAGAAAATATCTTTGTAGTTGGGGCAGGGACAATGGGGAACGGAATCGCCCAGACAGCCGCAGTTGCCGGCTTCAAGGTGACGATGATGGATATTGATCAAACTCAGCTGGAAAAAGCCAAATCAGTCATCTCTAATTCGGTGGAGAAATTATTCCAAAAAGAGAAAATATCTGAGGAAGACAAGGAATGCGCTCTGCAGATTAATACTACAAATACTTATCAGGGGATAAAGAATTCAGACTTGATAATCGAAGCCGCCACAGAAAATTTTAACCTTAAACAAAAAATATTTATTGAGCTGGATGAAAAGGCAGGGCCAGAGGCAATTCTCGCCTCCAATACCTCATCCATCAGCTTGACCAAGCTGGCTGCTGTTACCAGTCGTCCGGATAAAGTAATTGGTATGCATTTTATGAATCCTGTCCCGCTGATGAAATTGGTAGAGGTGATCCGCGGATTAGATACTTCTGATGAAACCACCGATGCAGTGATCAAAGCAGCGGAAAAAATGGGTAAAGTGGCTGTGGAAGCTAATGATTCCCCGGGATTCATTTCCAATCGGATATTATGTCCCATGCTGAACGAAGCTGTCTTTGCTCTCCAGGAAGACGTCGGTAGCCGGGAAGCAATTGATGAAGTCATGAAATTGGGTATGAATCACCCCCTGGGACCCCTGGCCCTGGCGGATTTAATAGGATTGGATGTGGTTCTTTCTGTGATGGAGGTGCTTCAAGCCGATCTTGGTGAGGATAAATACCGGCCAGCATATTTACTTCGAAAAATGGTTGCAGCAGGACATCTGGGACGCAAAACAGGTCGCGGATTTTTTGAGTATTAATTTTATTATCCGAGTTAACACCCTCAGTGATTATCCTCTGGGAAGAAGGAGATCAAATGACTATCAGTATCCATGAGATGAGCATCGAAGATTATGATGTCGTCTACAAATTGTGGGAAAAGAGCGACAATATCGGATTAAGCAAAGCGGATTCCCACCACAGTATAAAATTATTCCTGGAAAGAAATCCGGGAATGTCATTCACAGCCTGGAAAGAAGGGAAATTGATAGGCACCGTGCTTTGTGGTCATGACGGCAGACGGGGGTATATCCACCATTTAATGGTTCACCCGGATTCCCGCCGGCAGGGTTTGGGTCAATCGCTGGTCAGCCGCTGCATGTTTGCCCTGACCCGGATTGGGATCCAGAAATGCCACTTATTTATATTTGAAGACAACAACAGTGGAGTCAAGTTTTGGGAGAGCCTGGGATGGACCAAGCGGGTGGAACTGACTATGATGTCCCAGCAAATTCTAGAATAAATAAGAAGTTTACCTGGAACGATAAGAACCCCCAATTCGAATCAGGGGATTTCTTCTTTAATAAGGACATTGTCCATTCAACAGGCTATATGTGCGAAAATAACTGGAGAAATACCAGCAAACCAGTGATACCCAGAGGGATTCCGCTGAATACACCTGCCCCTATTGTGCCCCGGAAGGATTTTGTTTTAATAAACCCTGCGATATGAATGATGCCATTTCCAAAAGCAAGAATCGAGCTGAAGAATCCCAGGTAGTATCCAACCTGGATTCTCTGGGAGACAAGAATTAGCGGAAGGTAACTAAGGAAAACAAGCAGCGAGGCGACAACCAGGTATTTATTGAGAGACCCAATCGCCTCATAGGTTTTGAAGGCGATTTCCTCAAAGATAT
>JAZFRV010000198.1:0-5279 GCA_036445875.1 Anaerolineales bacterium | reverse complement strand
CTGAATTTGGGACTGGTGCTTTAAAGATCACTCCAGGACATGACCCAAACGATTATCAAATAGGTCAGCGTCATAACCTGGAATTGCTCTCAATGCTGGATAAAAAAGCCAAAGTGACAGAAAATGGTGGCCCCTACCAGGGTCAGGACCGGTTTGAAGCCCGCAAAAATCTCTGGCAAGACATGAAAGAAGCCGGGCTGGTAATCAAAGAGGAACCGTATATCCACCAGGTGCCACGAGCTCAGCGGGGAGGAGAGATCATTGAACCGATGATCTCCACTCAGTGGTTTGTAGAAGTTGGCCCATTAGCGGAAAAAGCCCTGGCAGCAGTCCGTGATGAACGAATAGAGATCATTCCCGAGCGATTTAAAAAAGTATATTTCAATTGGTTGGAGAATATTCACGATTGGTGCATCAGCCGGCAGTTGTGGTGGGGACACCGCATACCAGTTTGGCATTGTGATGACTGTGATGAATTCACTGTTACCCGGGAGGATCCTACATCCTGCGTACATTGCAGTAGTTCGAATATCCAGCAGGATCCGGATGTACTCGACACCTGGTTTTCCTCAGGTTTATGGCCCTTCTCCACCTTGGGATGGCCGGAGAAAACTCCTGATCTGGAGTATTTCTTCCCCACAACGATGATGGAAACTGGATATGACATCTTGTTTTTCTGGGTAGCCCGCATGATTATGTTCAGCCTGGAACTTATGGATGAAATTCCCTTTTCGACCGTTTATCTCCACGGCTTGGTGATGGATAAAAACGGTCAAAAAATGAGCAAATCAAATAATAATGCAATCAACCCTATCGATGTTATGAATGAAATGGGAACAGATGCAGTTCGTTTTACGATGCTGGTTGGATCCACTCCTGGGCAAAATACCAATCTCAGTTTACAAAAAGTTGAAGCAAACCGGAATTTTGCCAACAAGGTTTGGAATGCTGGAAGATTTGTGCTTGGCACGCTGGAAAATGAGCCCAAACACCCGGACGCAGATCCAGAATGGACTCTGGCGGATTACTGGATTTGGGCCAAGCTGCAGGATCTGATCCGCAATGTAGATCGTCTATTCACCAATCACCAATACGGTGAAGCTGGGCGTTATATCTATGAGTTTTTCTGGGGTTCATACGCGGACTGGTACCTTGAAATTGCCAAGGTACAGATAAGTCAAGGAGGAGATAGCTCATTTTACACTATTGAAACCCTGATCAAAGTCCTGGATATGACAATGCGTATGCTGCATCCATTCACTCCCTATGTAACAGAAGAACTTTGGCAGCACCTGAAAAATGCCGTACTCGGATCTCCTTACAAAGAGCGTCTAGGAGAATGGCCCGAAGCATTGATGATCGCGTCCTGGCCGGAACCTCGCCCAATTGAAGATTGGGAATCACCCTGTTTGAAGACCTTTGAGCTCATCCAGGATATTGTCAGAATTATCCGCAATTTAAGGGCAGAAAAGGGTGTAAAACCTGGAAGGTTGATTCCGGCCATGTTCGTAGCCGGAGAAAAATCTCAAACGATTAATGCCTCAATCAGGAGTTTATCAACACTGGCTTATCTTGATCCCGAACAAATAACCGTTCTGGAAAGCCTGGATGAAAAACCAGTTGGCCAAGTAGCCCTGGTCGCAGGTCCGGTTGAGATATATCTTCCCCTTAGTGGATTAGTTGATCTAGAAGAGGAGAAAACACGTCTTTCGAAAGAACTTATAGAAACCGAAAATCAGATAAAGCGCCTGGAGAACCTGCTTTCTGGAGATTTTGCTAAAAAAGCTCCCGGAGATGTTGTGGCCAAAGAAAAAAATAAACTTTCTACCTACCAGGAAACATCAATAATGCTGAAAGATCAGATAACGAACCTTGAGAACCTTTCATAAGTTTGATCACCGCTTTCGGAAAACAGATATAAAAAGGATCTTATCAATGGAAAATCAAGTTTTCCCCGGATATCCAATCATTTAAGTCAATACTATCAGCTCGACACCAGCTTGCTCTAAAAACTCACTTGACCGGTCGTCTGGGTATTCCTGATCATACACAATCTGGACAATTCCTGCGTTAATGATCATTTTTGCACATAAAAAACAGGGTTGATGAGTGATATAAATTGTTGCCCCTTCAGTAATCACCCCATGCAAAGCTGCTACGATGATTGCATTTTGTTCCGCATGAAGAGTCCGGACACAATGACCGTTATCCATTAAACATCCTACCTCAGTACAATGCGGCAAACCCCGGGGACTACCATTATAACCAGTGGTGAGGATGCGCTTGTCCTTAACAATCACTGCCCCAACCATTGCTCTTTCGCATGTACTTCGTTTCGCGACTTCATGGGCAACGTTCATAAAGTACTCATTCCAGGACGGCCTTTCATCTTTTACTGTCATCAATGATCTCCTCTATCAACCTATAAAGTCTACAGCCATCCTGGTTATCACTCTAATAAAAATCCCGATTTCAGAATTGACTCCCGCAAGTGGGGCCGTGAAGGTTTGCTGGATCTCCTGGCGGAATGTTCCAACCATCCATAGGATGCTGGAGCCTGATCCTGCTGATCGACTTGCCTTCCATCATAGATTCCGGTTTTAATCATAGTTTGATCATATTCTTCCAGAAACAATAGGTCATCTTGTTGATATATTTCCCAATGAAGCACCGCATCAAGAGGCAGACGCGGACGGATTATAGGTGGTTCCACCGGCCAGCCCAGCGTCATTCCAGCTACCGGATAAACCAGTTCCGGGAGCTGGAACATCTGTATTACTTCCCAGGGGGCATTTCGGATAGATCCTATAAAACAAAATCCCAATTCCAGTGACTCAGCAGCCAGAGCTGCATTCTGCATGGTTATAGCTGCATCCACCGTTCCAACCATAAAGTTTTCCACATAACCTGGTTCCAGATCGTACCCTTGATGCTCACAAACCCTCTTTAAACGGTTGAAATCAGCGCACCAAAGTAGAAAAACCGGCGCTTGGGAGATATGTTTTTGACCTCCGCTTATTTGTTGAAGTTTAAGTTTTTTCTCGGAATCAGTAGTAACCACGACACTGTATGTTTGCAAATTTGATGACGTGGATGCCCTTTGGCCAGCAGCAACAATCTGTCTTATCAAATCCTCGGAAACCGAATCCGGTTTATAGTTCCGAACAGAACCATGTTGATGGATTAATTCAAGAGTCGGAGTGTTCATCATCTCCCTCCCTCGGGCCTTCTTATAGATGTTGGATATTTTGGGATAAACCTGATTCCTGGATATTTTTCAGGACATCAGCACTCACTGAATCCGCAGGAATAACATTTTCGGCATCCCTCTTCGTTGACCAGGGCAGCTTGGCCGCATTCCGGGCACAAATCCCCAACCTCCATCCAATTTTCAGGTTGGTTGATCTCCCCTTTGATCTCTTCCATGCTGACCTGCTGGAATTTCCAACCTGTATTTTCGAGGTATTCCTGCAAAGCCTGGGCAATTCCATCCGGGAGTGATCTGACCCGATTTGGCCCGAACCCGGTAGGGCGTCTTCCCCCAATTCCTTCATACTGCTGGAAGACCTCCTCTAACCTCTGCCGAGGGGGAATGGGTGAAGACATACGTAAAATATAGGATAAAGAACGTCCAATAGCTTCAGAAACTGCAGCGGTATCCGATCCAGCCTTAGCTGTATTGATAAATATTTCAAATGGCTGCCGATCGCCATTTTCGTTAATAGTAACATAGGTCTTCCCCAGGGGCGTTTGAATGCTGTAGGTATACCCTTCGAGGTGCCTGGGGCGGGGTTTTTTTGTTGCTTGCCATTTCAGTATTTGTTTCTGTGCATCCAGCATTTCCGGATCAACAATACCTGCATTAGTCTCTAAAATCACTTTATCCCTGGATCCAGTTACATATACCGTGATCCCTTTACAGCCTAATTTCCAGGCCAATTTGTAGGCTTGAGCTATCTCCTCAGGGCCTGCAGAAGATGGGAAGTTAATGGTTTTAGAGATACTGTTATCAACAAAAGCCTGAAGCGCTGCCTGAACCCGGACATGTTCTTCTGCTGAGATATCGCTGGAAACAACAAAGGTATTCCTGATCTGATTCGGGAGAGCATCGATGTCCTGGCAGGTTCCTTTTTCAATGGTTGTTTTGATAATTTCATTTTTCAAACCCTGAGATAAACCTGATTTCTCCAGTGTTTCCTCAAATAAAGGGCTGGTATAGATCAGGTCCAAATCCCCATCACTTTCCACAACATGGCGGGTATATGCCAGGGCGAATACTGGTTCACAACCATATCCCTCACAACCTGATACTGTCGCGATTGTCCCGGTTGGGGCAACCGTTGTTTGAGCAGCATTGCGAATGCCGTGTTTTTTTATCCCGTCTACAATAACTTGCCAATCTAATTTCGGACGATTCCATTCATTCTTATACGGAGTAACCGGTTCTGGTACTTTCCAGGTAAGTTTTTTTGGATCATACCTGCTGCCCTCGATTGCCGGGAAAGGATTTCTTTCTTTTGCCAATTCAATACTTGAACGCATGGCATGATAACGAACAAATTCCATTATCTGGGCTGCAAATTCTTGTCCCTCTTCAGAACCATACCTGACCTCAGCGCGGTACATCGCATCAGCCAAGCCCATAATCCCCAATCCTATTCGCCTTGCCCTGAAAGCAGCTTCTTTCAATTGAGGTACAGTAGGCACATAGGCATTTACGTCTACAACATTATCTAAAAATCGAGTTGCAGTTTGAATGCTGGTTTGTAAGGCATCCCAATCAGGAGTACCATCTAGTAAATAATGTTGGCTGAGATTAATGGATCCTAAACAGCAATTCTCATAAGGTCCAAGGAATTGTTCTCCACATGGATTAGTAGCTTCTAAATCATATAAGTGTGGAATCGGATTTTCACGATTGGCGTGATCAAGGAAGAGGAGCCCCGGCTCTCCATTATGATGTGCCTGATAGACGATGGAATCAAAGAGATCACGAGCTCGAATCTTATCGAAAACCACAATCGGAATACCAGCAGCTTCAGCCTGGTTGAGGGTTCCATTGAACTTTCTATATTCAGGGTGTTTAACATCTGGAAATCGAAGTTCCCACATCGCATCTTCCAAAACCGCTTCCATAAAAGCATCTGTGATACCTACTGAAATATTGAAGTTTGTAATCTCAGTTTCATCGGTTTTACAGGAGATGAAATTTGCGATATCCGGATGGTCCACACGGAGAACTGCCATGTTCGCTCCGCGACGAGTTCCTCCCTGCGCAA
>JAZFRV010000197.1:0-6808 GCA_036445875.1 Anaerolineales bacterium | reverse complement strand
GGTTTTTCAACTATTACTCTAGACCCTGACTCTTCATATATGGATCCTGCGTATTTCGGTGATATCCCAGCCCTTATCACCGGGCTCACGGCATTTATGCCTTCAGAAGAAGACCTTAAAAACCTTTATAAGGGAAAAACAACGGATTTGTGGGAAATGGCAGCTGATTTATGCCGGTATGGATGTGAAATGGTGGTCATCAAAAGAGGTGTTAATGGTCAATATCTCTATGATGGAGCTTCTGATAAACGATGGGAAATCACCGCATATCCAGCCCGGGTAAAAAATCCAATTGGCGCGGGAGATGCTTTTTGCGGTGGGTTTTTGGTTGGATACCGGCGCACTTTCGACCCCCTCCAGGCTACCCTGTATGGCAGTGTCGCTTCCTCATTGGTTATCGAAGGGAGCGGCCCTTTTTTTGCTTTGAAGGCGCTGCCTGGATTGGCGAGAGCCCGCCTCGATTATCTTCAGGGCGCGGTGAGAGAGATCTAGATACCTAAAACTCTCAGAGCTAACGCCGCTGCCAGAAGAAAGTCGAAGAGGAGAGTACCTAAAAATCTTACATTTCGACTTCATTCAGCCCTGCTTAACTTCTTGATTTCAAATCCAGATACCCATCACCAGAGAACAAATTAGAGAGTCCTTCCGCTTGCACATCCGCGATTTTGCTATTGGCAAAATATGGGAAATCAAAAGTTGTAGGATCCCCGGCTTGTTTTCCAGGGATTGGCATTAATCGGGCAGTGAGAGGTTTGTTAAGCCGGACTGAGAGGGCAGCCAGATCAAAAAGGATAGCAGTAAGCTGATTGGCGGTCACATCACCGGGAAGCGGTATGGTGTCCAATCCTGTGCCGCAAACCGTGGAATAGAGCAGTAAATCTTTTATACCAAGCAAACCTTCCGCAGCCCGTTCTGCGAGGACAGCATCTTCCAGTAAGGGAAGCATTAATCCGCTGAACCCGGTCCGGGGGAAATTCGCCCGGTCGATTGTATCGGCCAGAAATGCAGCTGCAGCTAATGAGCCGTGATTCCCTAATCGTTCAACCCCGAGAGACTCCAGGGCAGTACCAATAGAGAGTTCTTCCTCAGGGAATGGAGCAAGCGAATAATCAATCCCGCCAAATTCAGCAGATGTGAGTTTTTCTATATCCCTGGAAACCAGAGTTAATTTCCGGGCCTGATCTTCGAGAAGTAAGATCAGATTACTCCTGGCTTCTTCAAATGATTCTGCCTCTTCAAATGCTTTAACCGCCAGGTCAGCTGCTTCGACTGCGATAGCAAATCTCGGGTTTTTTCCTTCGTGGTAAGCTGCCGGGAAAAATGGGGCACCGGAGGGTACATTACCGAGGGCTGCGAAATACAGATTTTTAAACCCATTTGGCTCAATAGGGGCGAGTTGGTGAATGATCTCTCCACAGGCCCGGACCGACGTTAATGAAATTCCTTTTTGGAGGTCTGTCATCAAGCCAGAACAAAAGGTGTTTTCTGTCGACTTAATGAGATCTGGGACGATCAAGTAACTTTCTGGATGGGATGGAATAGCTGGACCGAGAGATAAATAATCAAAACCAAGAGAATTCAACGACTGCTCTAATTCCCCGGCATATGTTACAACGTGGTTTGTCTGGAGACTACTTATGACAAGTGGGAATGCCGGGGATGCGAACCGGATTGTCTGGACCTGATAGCCGGCAGATTCAAAGACTTTTTTTGCCTCACTGGCGAACCTGCCTGATCCAGAAAGCTTGTCTTCCTGGATCGGATCTCCTGGATTCTCGAAATATGTGACTGAACGAATTTTCATGGGTCGTTTCCTGAGATAAAGGATAAGAAATGGTTTTGAGAAAGAACCAGATGATGGGATTATTCAACCGGGTGATTCAGATCTTTTCGAATGATTTCCCTCAGGATGTCGATCGAAAGGAAATCTCCCTTATTGTCTCTGTAAAACCAGTGAAGCCAGCCATTTCCTGGTTTTCCTTCCAGAATATGTTTTGCAGTTTGATGGATTGATCCTTCAAACCCGTTATAATGCAAATTTCCATTTGGTTTCACAAGAGCGGTTTGCTTAAGATTTTGATTAAAATAGAGCGTTTGCCCGGGTTTGATTAACCCATATTCAAGCAGCCGCGGGAAAGCCACCCGGGGTGCCAATCGTTTTTTATCCTTGACATCAAAGCTTTCGGCTGAATATTCTTCAGGTTGAATCTGTTCGATCCGGTCCCGGGCGACGGAGATGTAGGATTGATCCTGCTCAATTCCAATCCAATTTCTGTGCAGAATTTTGGCGGCAGCACCAGTAGTTCCGGTACCAAAGAACGGATCGAGAATCACATCACCCGGATTGGTTGAGGAAAGTATCACCCGGTACATCAATGCCAGAGGTTTCTGGGTGGAATGAACTCTCTCTCCGTTTATGCGTATTCGCTCTTTCCCTTTGCAGATCGGTAAATTCCAGACGCTGCGCATTTGTTTCCCATCGTTAAAGGGTTTCATGGCGTGATAATTAATGGTGTATTTTCCAGCCTCAGATTTTTTAGCCCAGATTAATGTCTCGTGCGCGTTTGTAAAACGAACCCCCCGGAAGTTAGGCATAGGATTATTCTTTTCCCAGATGATTTCATTGATGATCCAAAAACCGATATCCTGGAGGAGTTTTCCCACCCGGTAAATATTGTGATAAGTACCAATCACCCAGATGGCCCCATCCTTTTTCAGAACCCTGTGAGCGGCAGTTAACCAGGCACCCGAAAAGGCATCATAAGCTCTGAAATCATCAAATTTATCCCATTCATCATCCACACCATCCACTTTACTGAAATCCGGTCTCCATAGATTTTTTTTGATTTGCATGTTGTAAGGAGGGTCGGCAAAGATCAGGTTAATAGAATTTTCAGGGAGCTTATTCATTTCTCGAACAGCATCCCCGTGGATAATCTGGTTTACCGGTAGATTGGTCTTTGTCATGGATAATTAATTTTCGGGAAGATAATCATGAGGGTCGTCTTTTAGTTCGCTGGCGGAGAACCTCAAATAAAAGGATCGCACCAGCTGCAGCAGCGTTTAGGGATTCGGAGCCAGCGCTCATGGGTATATTAACCCAGATGTCGGCCAGGTCGCGGGAGTGTTCTCCCGGACCATGAGCTTCCCCTCCAAGGATCAATGCCAGGGGTTGAGTAAAATCCGCATCCCAGATCCGAGTATCCCCTTCCATATCGGATCCAAAGATCACGAGATTGCTGGTAATTTGAAGGATTTCTTCCCAGCTGCAGCTTAATATTGGAAGGCGAAAATGAGCTCCCATTCCTGCTCGTACTACTTTGGGAGAGAAAGGATCTGCCGTACCAGGAGAAAGCAGCAGCCCATCTACACCAGCAGCCTGGGCTGTTCGAAGCAAAGTGCCCAGGTTTCCTGGATCACGGATTTCATCCGCAATCATCAAAAAATCACACTCAGCAGGTAGAGCAAGTGGTTGCAGGGGAAGGACGGCTAGAATTCCCTGGGGGGTTTCTGTGTCACTGGCAGCTTTGAGGACTTCTTGAGATACTTCCTCGCAAACCACTTTATTTTCATGAAATCTCCCCACCAACTGCTCCCCCCTTTCGTCGAGATCCCGGGTATAAATAACCAACTCCGGGACCTGGTCTGTTTGGAGGGCCTCTTCAACCAGGCGAATACCCTCAACAACAAAAGCGGCTTCTTTCTTCCGGGATCTGGTTTGGGTCTGTAGAAGTCGGATTCGTTTAATTTTCGGATTTTGGACGGATGATATCATAACTGAAACTATCAGCAGGATAAAATTTATTCAGCAAAAGAAAACCACCAGAATCGATTGTAGCATTAAAACAAAAAAGGACAGGAATCCCTGTCCTTTTTTGAAATTATATAGATCTAATTGATGGCTGCTTTGGCTTTTTCCACCACTTCTGTGAAAGCTTGTGGATGGCGGACAGCCATATCTGCCAGTATCTTGCGATTGAGGTTGATTTTGGCTTGTTTTAATCCGTAGATGAAGCGACTATAGGGCAGACCATTCATCCGGGAGGCAGCGTTGATCCTGGTGATCCACAGTCTGCGAAGATCCCGTTTCCTTGTGCGTCGGTCCCTGTACTCATACCAGAGACTCTTCAGCATGGCTTCGTTTGCTCGTCGGTAAAGACGACTTCTCGTGCCGTATTTACCTTTCGCCATCTTGATAATTTTCTTGTGCCGTCGCCGGCGATTTGCACCTGTTTTTACTCTTGCCATTCTTTTCTCTCCTGCAGTCCCCTGGGCGCCGGTTGCGATTTCCTGTCTGGAAAGGCACCTGTTGCTGCACCCAGCAGCTGCGTTACATTGTTTCCAACCGGGGTTTCTGGATTTCTAATTTTTGGTTAGACACACAGAGGGATGGTGGTTCCGGTTGGATAAAAACCACCCTGCATACCTGTGGAAAATTCAGAAAAGGAATTTTTATTCTTTTGCAGGGGCTATAACCATAAGCATGGAATAGCCTTCCCGGGAAGGTTTTTGTTCAATAACTCCGACATCGCTTAATTCTTCAGCGATCTGGTTAAGCATTTCCAAGGCTATTTCTGGATAATGTACTTCCCGCCCCCGGAATTGAATCCGGACGTTAACCTTCTTGTTGCTGGTTAGCCATTTTCGTGCATTACGCACTTTGAATGTAGCGTGATGGTCAGTTGTTTTCGGACGTAGGCGAATTTCTTTCGTTTCAACAATTTTTTGTGCCTTGCGTGCCCGTTGGCGCTTTTTTTCCTGTTCGTAGAGGAATTTTCCCAGATCCATCACCTTGCAAACAGGCGGCTTGGCATTAGGGGATATTTCTACCAGGTCTAATTCAGCATCCTTCGCAATAGCTAGGGCTTCTTCGATCGGAATTACTCCTATGTTTTCCCCTTCGGGACCAATTAGGCGAACCTCGCGAGCCCTGATACGGTCATTCGCCCAGTAGTTAATTTTTCCTATTGTGCTCTCCTTGTATGTTTGAACTTTGACTTCGATAATACCATAGTTAAGGGAAAATCGTCAACGGATGAATAAGGGGCAGAGGGCTCCTGTCGGCGGTCCCTGCCCCTTGTTTTTAGACCTGAGTGTGAGTCTGGATCTCCTCAGTCATTCTATCGATAAGATCTCCTATGCTGACGGGATCCAGTTGATCACCTGATCGTAAACGGGGAGCAACAGTTCCAGCTTCCTCTTCCCGATCTCCAACCACCAGCATATAAGGAATCTTAAGTTTCTCTGCATCCCGGATTTTAGCTCCCATCCGGTCTGTTCTGCTGTCCACTTTGACCCGGATGCCGTTTTCCCGCAATTGTTCAGCTGCTTTTTCAACATAAGGCAGGTTGCGATCTGTAATTGGAATCAATATTGCCTGGGTTGGAGCCAGCCAGAGCGGGAAAGCTCCTCCGTAATGCTCAACCAAAACACCCAAGAACCGTTCCATAGATCCCAATAAAGCCCGATGGATCATGTAGGGTCGATGTTGTTTCCCATCTTCAGCAATATAGGTCAGATCAAAGCGGTCAGGTAAATTGAAGTCAAACTGAATCGTGCTTAACTGCCATTCGCGGTCCAGGGCATCAATCATTTTCAGATCAATTTTTGGGCCGTAAAATGCGGCTCCACCTTCATCGATGTCATAAGCCAATTCTGCTCTATCCAGGGCTCCGCGCAATGCTTCCGTTGCATCATCCCAGCGATCAACATCCCCAGCTGATTTATCAGGGTCGCGAGTTGCCAGGTAGGCATGGAATTCCTTCATACCAAATCCACGCAGAATATGCAGACAAAAGTTTAGCACCCGGTCGATCTCTTCCGGCATTTGTTCCGGACTGCAGAAGATATGGGCATCATCCTGAGTGAATCCGCGAACCCGCAACATGCCATGCAGGACGCCACTTCGTTCATAGCGGTAGACCGTCCCCCACTCCGCCCAGCGCAAGGGAAGATCCCGGTAGCTGTGAAGCGAGTTTTTGTAAATCATGATATGGAAAGGGCAATTCATTGGTTTCAGAAAATAGGATTCCTCATCGATCTCCAACGGGGAATACATTAAATCTTCGTACCAGGTTAAATGTCCACTGGTATCCCAGAGTTTTGCTTTTCCGATATGAGGTGAATAAACGAACTCGTACCCATGTTTAAGGTGCTCATCCATTGCATATTGTTCCGCTTTGTAACGCACATACGCTCCATTAGGATGCCAGAGCACTAACCCGCTGCCAACATCGGGATTGGTGCTGAAAAGATCAAGGTCTTTTCCCAGCCGCCGATGATCACGTTTTTTCGCCTCATCCAATTTGTGGAGGTAATTATTAAGTTCTTCCTCAGTTTTCCAGGCGGTTCCATAGATCCGCTGCAGCATGGGATTACGCTCATCTCCCCGCCAGTATGCGCCGGCAACATTAAGCAGTTTCATTGCCTTGGGATTGAGGTCCTTGGTGCTCGCAACATGGGGTCCCAGGCACAGGTCAACAAAATCATCATGGGTGAAGATTGAAATTACCGTTTCTTCATCCAGCGGTTCTCCATATTCATCAACACCACCGGTTTCTAGTCCTGTGATCAGATCCTGTTTGTAAAGCTGATCCTTAAAAATCTCTCGAGCCTCATCTGCTGATAATTCCTTCCTGACAAACTCATGTTCCTCAGTAAGAACTTTCCGCATCTTTTTTTCGATTTCTTCCAGATCTTCTGGAGTTAAGGGTCGGGGTAGGTCAAAATCGTAGTAAAAACCATCAGCGATGGGGGGACCTATAGCAATTTTGGCAGCCCCTTCAGGGAATAAATCCCGCACTGCCTG
>JAZFRV010000196.1:0-4068 GCA_036445875.1 Anaerolineales bacterium | reverse complement strand
TCATGGAGAAAAGCTTAGAAACCATCTTTTCTGATTATGAAGGCAAACGGGAAAACGTAATTCCCATTCTGCAAAAAGTTCAGGAAGAGTACACTTATCTCCCCGAACACTTGATGGCTGAAATTGCGGATTATACACGTGTTCCAGCAAGTGATATTTACGGTGTTGCCACTTTTTATACCCAATTTCGGTTTACCCCTACAGGGGAAAATATCATTTCAGTTTGCAGAGGAACTGCCTGTCATGTCCGGGGTGCTCCGAGGATATTCGAGGAAGTAATAGATCAGCTGAACTTGGAAGGTGAAGGCACCACAGAAGATCAAAAATATACCGTTGAAACGGTAGCCTGCGTGGGTTGCTGTGCCCTGGCACCGGTACTGACCATCAATGAAGAGGTCCATGGTGATTTGACCAAACAGAAGGTCGGAAAGCTGATTCAGACTAAAGGGGACCAGAATGGAGAAGAATAATCGGACGATCCTAGTCTGCAGGGGAACGGGCTGTGAGTCTTCCAAAGCACCTGAAATCCAGGCAGCTCTGCAAGAAAGCCTGGAAGGTACTGATGTGGAAGTAAAATTTACCGGCTGTCACGGGATGTGCCAGCAAGGTCCAATTGTGATTGTTGAGCCCGAAGATATATTTTACGCGAAAGTTAAAACTAGAGATGTAAAGAAAATCGTTGACCAGCATATCAAGAAAGGTGAAACAGTAGAAAAACTTTTCTACCAGGATCCAGGAACTAAAGATAGATATCCCACCTATCATGATATCCCTTTTTATTCCCGACAGAAGAGGTTGGTGCTGCGCAACTGCGGCAAGATCAATCCTGAGGAAATTGAGGATTCTCTGGCAGTTGGTAGTTACCAGGGTCTGGAAAAAGCTCTTGGTATGGCACCCTCAGATATCGTAGCTGAAGTCAAAGATTCTGGATTAAGAGGCCGCGGAGGAGGAGGGTTTTCCACTGGTATGAAATGGGGTTTCTGCCAGGAAGCTGATGGGGATCCAAAATACGTTCTTTGTAATGCGGATGAGGGAGACCCTGGTGCGTTCATGGATCGTTCGGTACTGGAAGGTGATCCTCATTCTGTGCTGGAAGGTATGATCATTGCCGGTATCGCAATTGGGGCGAGACAAGGATACATTTACTGCAGGGCGGAATATCCCCTGGCGATTAAAAGGCTGCAGATCGCCATTGAGCAGGCCAGAGAAAAGGATTTCCTGGGAGAAATGATTCTTGGAAGTAAATTTAGTTTTGATATTGAAATCTTCCATGGTGCCGGGGCCTTTGTTTGCGGAGAAGAAACTGCCCTGATCACATCTATTGAGGGCAACCGGGGCATGCCCAGATCAAGACCCCCTTATCCAGCCAATTCGGGCTTATACGGCAAACCCACCTTACTGAATAATGTCAAAACCTATGCCAATATTCCCCTGATCATCATGAATGGTTCGAAATGGTTCGCGGACATTGGAACCGAGAAGAGTAAAGGCACAGCAGTATTTGCTTTGACCGGGAAAATTGCCAATAGCGGATTAATAGAAGTCCCCATGGGAGTAACCCTGAGGGAGATAATATATGATATCGGCGGTGGTGTTCTGGATGGGAAAAAGTTTAAAGCTGTCCAAACGGGAGGTCCTTCTGGCGGATGCCTACCCGAATCTTTCCTGGATACGCCAGTAGACTATGACTCACTGATTGAAGCGGGGTCGATGATGGGATCGGGCGGCATGGTTGTATTGGATGAAGATACCTGCATGGTGGATGTAGCCCGCTACTTCCTCGATTTTACCGAGATGGAATCCTGCGGAAAATGTGTTCCCTGCCGCCTGGGAACCAAGCAAATGCTGAATATTCTGGAAGATATAGTGGAGGGCAGAGGGCAGCCGGGAGATATTGAAAGCCTGGAGGAAATAGCTCATGGAGTGAAATTGGGATCGCTGTGTGGTCTGGGACAGACTGCCCCTAATCCTGTGTTAACTACAATACGATATTTCCGAGATGAATACGAAGCTCACATCCATGGAAATGCCTGTCCGGCAAAACAGTGCAAGGCATTTATCACTTTCCATATCCTGGATAGCTGTGTCGGATGCGGTTTGTGTCGAAAGAATTGTCCTGTTGAGGCGATCAGCGGAGAGCAAAAAGAACTCCACATCATCGATCAGGATATTTGTATTCAATGCGGAGATTGCTACGAAGTGTGTCCTCCCAAAGTGTTCTCAGTAGAAATCCGCACCGGAGCAGAAAATCGGGTTGAAGAACCAGTATAAAAATTATCATCGCGCATAAATGGAGATATTTATGAGTGACCAATTTAGTTTCAAGATTGATGGGCAAACAGTCCAAGCTGTAGAAGGAATGAGCATCCTGGAAGCTGCCCAGGCAAATGAAATATACATTCCCCATCTATGCAATCATCCTGATCTGGTTCCCGTGGGAGCTTGTCGGATGTGTGGTATTGAAGTTAATGGGGGCAAAATGGTCATGTCATGCATGACCCCTGCTCGGGAAGGAATTGACGTAAAGACTGACAGTCCAGATATTTATGCGGCTCGCAAGGTGACCATGGATCTGCTCATCTCTGATCACCATATGGACTGCCTAGCTTGTGAAGCTGCTGATGATTGTGAACTATTGACTGTTTCATCATACCTGGGTATCAGGCCTGAGCAGCAGACGGGACTTCGGAAAATGGGACGTGGATTGCCCCTGGACACTTCAAATCCATTTTTCCAGTTTGACCCTAACAAATGCATTCTGTGCGGGATATGCGTCCGAACATGTGAGGAAATTGTTGGATTAGGTGCTCTTGGTTACATCAACCGCGGATTCAAAACGGTAGTTGGAACCTTTGGCGATAAAGGTTTTGTTGACTCGATTTGTGAATCCTGTGGGGAGTGTGTCTCCCGCTGCCCGGTGGGAGCTCTGGTTCCAAAGAAACCTCAATTGGCCGCCCGAGAAGTCCGTACAATCTGCGCCTATTGTGGAGTAGGCTGTGAAATATATTTTGGTGTCAGGGGAGACAGAATCGTCAGCGCCCGGGCTGATCGCGAAAGCCCGTCTAACCAGGGAAGCCTCTGCGTAAAAGGACGCTATGGATTTAATTTCGTTAATCATCCGGACCGATTGACAACTCCATTAATTAAAAAAGATGGTGAATTTGTGGAAGCATCCTGGGATGAAGCTCTTGATCTAATAGCGAAGAAATTTAAGAAAAGTAAAGGTAAAAAGTTTGCTGCACTAACATCGGCGAAATGCACCAACGAAGATAATTATCTGGTTCAGAAATTTACCCGCGCGGTGATGGGAACGAATACCATAGATCACTGCGCCAGGCTTTGACACTCTCCAACTGTGGCCGGTCTGGGCACAACGTTTGGATCTGGAGCAATGACAAACTCAATAGCAGAAATCGATAACGCTGGCACAATATTCGTGATTGGGTCCAACACTACCGCCGCTCACCCAGTGATCAGTCATCGGATGAGGAGAGCTGCCCAAAATGGAGCGACTCTGATCGTTGTTAACCCAAAGAAAATTGATTTGGTCATGGCGGCGAATTATTTTATTCAGCCAAAACCCGGCTCAGACACAGCGCTTTTAATGGGCATGTGCCGGTATATTGTGGAAAATGACCTGCACGATAAAGAGTTCATTACTAAAAACACTGAAGATTTTGATGTATTTGAAAAATCCCTGGAGGAATTTACTCCGGAATTCGTAGAAGAAATCACTGGTGTACCCTGGGAACAAATATCCCTGGTAGCCAGAATTTATGCCACCAAAAAGCCAGCTTCGATATTTTATGCGATGGGCATAACCCAGCACTCCCATGGAACCGATAATGTCATGGCAGTAGCCAACCTGGCCATGCTGACAGGATCGGTCGGGAAACCTTCCACAGGTGTTAACCCGCTCAGGGGACAGAACAACGTTCAGGGGTCCTGTGATCTGGGCGGCCTGCCCGATGTCTATCCCGGATATCAGCGAGTAGACGACAAAAACAACCAGGAGAAATTTGAAAATGCCTGGGGTAGAGAACTTTCAGGGGATGTTGGATTAACCCA
>JAZFRV010000195.1:0-6747 GCA_036445875.1 Anaerolineales bacterium | reverse complement strand
TAGGTTAATATTTCCCGGGCTGTTTGAGCATATTCGCTTTTACCGGTAGCCTGATAAGCTTCCACATAAGCCATCACCAGCATCGCCTGATCATAAAGCATCTTTTCAAAATGAGGCAATAACCAATTGGGATCTGTGGAATAGCGGTGAAATCCAAAACCTACCTGATCAAAAATACCGCCAAGACGTATTTTTTGTAAGGTTCTTTCTACCATATCCAGGGCGTGAGCTTGACCAGAGTGATGCCAATAGCGGAGTAAGAATACCAAATTATGGGCTGAAGGAAATTTTGGTGCTGGTCCAAATCCTCCCTGAACGCTGTCGAATCGACCACTAAGCTGTTGGTAGGCTTTATCAAATATCTCTTTTTTCAACTCCCCCGCAGGGGGTTGGTTGTCCTGTCTTAAAAAACTAACTATTTGATCCGCACTCTCCAGCAGTTCTCCCCGCTTATTTTGCCAAAGTTCAGCTAATTTTGGAATTAACTCCATCAAACCTGTGCGACCAAAGCGATTTTCCTTTGGAAAATATGTTCCAGCAAAAAAAGGCTCCCTATCAGGCGTTAAGATAATAGTTAATGGCCATCCACCGGTGCCCGTAACAGCTTGACAAACTGCCATATAAATCTGATCGAGATCAGGACGTTCCTCACGATCAACTTTAATAGGGATATAGTTTGCATTTATCAGGGAAGCAACCTGAGGATCTTCAAAGGATTCATGTTCCATCACATGACACCAATGGCAGGTTGAATAACCTATGGAGAGGAATACCGGTTTGTCCTGATCTTTCGCTTTTTGAAAGGCTTCCTCGTTCCAAGGATGCCAATCAACCGGATTTGTAGCGTGCTGGAGGAGATAGGGGGATTTTTCAAAAACCAGCCTGTTATATTCAGATCCGCCATCCCCGGGCAGTAACCTCAGCTTCTCAGCTCCTGGAATTGGGCTGCGGGAGGGTTCATTTTCAGCTGCAGTGTTCATTGATTTCACCAATAATCCTCAATAATTAATATCGGATAATGCCATATACAAAATAATAATTCCCGTACTAATCAATAGCAACCAACTCTTCTGATCAGATCAGGATCTGATAATAATTTATTCTTCATTTTAAGGGAGTTCCAGCCCATGGGTTTCGAGTAAAACTTCGTCTTCGAGCAATTCTAGTGTAGCGCCATCAGCAACTATCTTCCCTTCATCCATGATTACCATTCGTGGAAAAAGATCCTGCACCATATATAAATCATGTGTTGATACCAGCATAGTAATTGGTAAATCCCTCAAGAAATTGATTAATGATCTCCGGGAGCGTGGATCAAGACCAGCAGAAGGTTCGTCAAGAATCAGGATTTGGGGCTGCATTGCCAAAACGGTGGCGATAGCAATTCGTTTCTTTTGACCCATACTCAGGTGATGAGATAGCCGGTCATCAAAACCATCCATTTGCACAGCGTTTAACGCTTTTTTGACTCTCTGGTGGACTTCTTCCTCCGGCAATCCCATGTGAAGTGGACCAAACGCCACATCATCATATACTGTTGGGGAAAAGAGCTGATCATCAGGATTCTGAAAGACGAGACCAACCAAGGCTCTAATCAGGGGTAAATTATTGGAGTCAATCGACAATCCTGCAATTGAGACAGGGGATTGCTCTCCTAAAACCCCATTTAGATGAAGCATAAGGGTTGATTTCCCCGCCCCATTTGGTCCAACCAGGGCAACTTTTTCCCCTGCACAGATTGATAAATTGACCCCACGTAAGGCAATCTGCCCATCAGGATAAGCAAAGTGCAGATCATGAATTTGAAGGATATCACCCTCACATTCTGGAATTTGGATTTCAAATTGTGATTGGTGTTTTACAGGCATTAGCGAACCCATCCTACTATTTGAATAAGAATTAGAATAATTAATGAAAATCCCAGCATGATCCAATCCATTTGATCCATTTGATGGGGATTGAGCGTCCGGATATGACCGGTAAAACCTCTGGAGATCATCGCCTGATAAATCCGGTCAGAGCGCTCATAGCTGCGTAAAAATAACTGACCAACCATGCTTCCAGTTGTTCTAGCCCGCCACTGGATTGATCCTCCACTTTTGATTCCGGGAAGCCCGGCACTGCGGGCATCCCGGGCTCGCATTAAACGAAAACCTTCATCAGTAAGAATAAAAAGATAACGATACAGGAATGCAATCACAGTTGTGAGAATACGAGGGACTTTCAGGTGTTCAAAAGCATGAATGAGGTCAGGGAATTGAGTGGTCGCCACAAGTAATATTCCCATTTGTACGGAAAGCCAGGATCGTACCAGGATACTAATAAATCGTATCAAACCCAGATCAGTTGGGATCAGAATGATTAATCCTAGGTTCCATTCGGCAAGCGGTTCACCGAACGGGGAAAAGATCGCGCTAACTGCAACCAGGGCAAAGGGTAAAACTACAATGGAACGCTTAAAAGTGAATCCCAATCCCAGGCCGGACTGATCATTAATAAATAACAGGACCAACCAGGCTAAAGCAAATGCAAGCCAGCTGCCATCCGGTAAAATCGCGTTCGAAATAATAAATCCAACTGTGAACAAGACTTTAACCCGCGGATCAAGGTTGTGGATCTGGCTCTGCTTGAAATGATATTGGTCAAAAGCGTGGACATGCATATGGCGATACCTTATTTGACCTCAATTTCTTTGGGCTTATACAAATTTCGACCCATTAATATTAATATGCCTAACACCACAATTACCCCAACAATTCCTGCCAGTATAGTCGAGATTGTGGTCTCCCCCAGGAAGGGAATCGAATAATCTGGAAGAATTTGGAAGGGAGCTGAAAACCCAGTCGCCAGGAACCCCAAATCTTCCGCTACTCGCTCCAAACCATCCGGATTGCCAGATGCAAGCGGGGAAATCAAAACAGCCAGAAGAGTCACAAGGACTCCAGCGATAATCCAACCCCGACCTCCATCAACTGCAGACTTTCTGGTTTCCACCAGGTCAGGACGAGTTTGGGCAATAAAGGTTAGTGCAGCCACAGTTATCAGAGACTCACCGATTCCTATTAAGGCATGTACCCCCAGCATTGCCGGAATGACAATTTCCAATCGTGTTGTACCGCTCAACCAAAGTTGGAGTGATGTGATTAATGCTGCTGTCATGGTAGCAATCCAGGCTCCAATTCCGGCAGTTACGAGACGAGCACCCTTCTTTTGATGGATTACTATCCGGTACAGACCAAACCCGATAACTGCTGTAATAATACCCATGTTAAAGATATTTGCCCCCATCACCAACAAACCGCCATCCTGAAATAACAAAGCTTGCACACCAACTACTGCTGTCATTACTAGAATCCCTGCCCAGGGTCCGAGAACAATAGCAGCCAGTGTTCCTCCCAGAAAGTGACCTGAAGTGCCTCCAGCAACCGGGAAGTTGAGCATCTGGGCAGCAAAAATAAAAGCTGCCATTACACCCATCAAAGGGATCTGTCTTTCTCCCAGGGATTGATTGGTTTTCAAAATAGCTACCCCAACGATAATTATGGTCGCAACCCAGAATATGAGAGAGACCAGAATAGTTAAGAATCCATCCGGGATATGAAGTTGGGGGGGAGAGAATAGCATAATAAGGTCCTTATCAAGATAATGAAGATCCTCTTCCTGCGAAGATAAATCTGCCAGGCTCGATTTACTCTTGGCAATCTAGGCAGATCCCAAATATTGAAAAGTGGTCTAAATCCGATCGAAAGTGATACTTCGAATTTAAATCATCACCAAGGGAATTCAACATCTCATTATCTGCGTCTACTACCTGATTGCATTTTCGGCAGACCAGGTGGATATGGGGTCCATGCTGGAATGTGGCATAGACGATCTTACCTTCGCTTAGATCATTACGGCAGGCAAATCCCTCCTGCCAGAGCAAATCCATAGTGCGATAAACCGTAGCGATATTGATCGCCCTGGTATGTGCCTGGAGTTTTTCAGATATCTCTTCAGCAGTGATGTGTTGGGGACTGTGCGCAATTGCTTCGATGATCATTTCCCGTTGGGGAGTTATGCGGTAGCCCCGACGTCGAAGATCATCAATGATGGAATGGCAGTGTGTCATAGAATAATCTCTTCTTATTGCGAGTAGTTGCAATAAGAAGAGATTATATACTATTTGGCTATCCAGTCAACCCGGGAATTTTCCCACCCTTCCCGGATTCGAGATATATTATTCCAACTGGAGAATTCCATCTTTTCCAAAGAGTGGATTTACATGCAAGTTTAATGGCGGCCTGGCATATAATCCAGGAGGAACACCAATATCCGCCAGGTAAATTTCGCCCACAACTTCTTTTTGCGCTTTTTGTAATCCAATCTTGGGCAAAGCCAGAGTCATGGTGGCAGTGGCCCGAATTGTCGGATCAAGAGCGACTCCGGTGTTGGCATCTAAACCGGAAGGCAAATCCAGCGCCAGGATTGGTGTATTATGCCCATTTGCCCAGCGGATCATCTCAGCAGCCCTGCCCCTGGGCGCTCCCTGCAGGCTGTAGCCGATGATTCCATCAACAATTAGGTCCAAGTGAGGTTTTTCGCTTAAATTTTCCCCTACCCTCATTTGCACATCCAGGCTCTGTAAAATATATCCCTGATGTTTTATAGTCCCCTTTAATAGGTCCACTTCACTTGTTAGGTAGACACTGACTTCAGCTCCCCAATTCAATAGGTTGCGTGCACAAACCAATGCCCCTCCCCCATTTCCGCCACTCCCGGCCATAATCACAATCTGTTTACCCGACGCATCTCCCCCCAGAAAGCGGTTTTTTGCTAAAACCGCCAGGTGGCGGCCAGCGTTCTCCATCATCTGGATTAACTTGATACCATATTCCTCCACCATCAAACGGTCTACTTCTACCATCTGTTCTACGGATAGATAAGGAATCTGATGAATGTCTATCATTTTGGGTTTTTCCCGCTCACTTTCATATTCTCTTTATCCCCCAGAATATTTATGGAATTCATTCCGAATCAGCGGTGTTTTTTAGGTGTATTGATTTCTGCAATAACCGCTAATTCTTCTCCCACCTCTGTCCAATGTTCAATATTAAATTGCAGGGTCACTACCCCGCAGGTAGGCAAATTATCCAGATCCAATTCTGACAAATCATTTACAAGACAGGTCATGCCAGGATTGTGTCCAAACATCATTAATCCATCGAGATAATCTTCCTGCTCCTGGATGATTTCCAGTAGATCTTCCTCTGAAGCATGATACAGTGCCTCGGCGATCACGATCTCATCCCAGGGCAGTCCCATTTCCTGAGTAATCAATTCGGCAGTAGTCAGAGCGCGCACTGCAGAACTGGAAATTACCCTGTCCACTGGTGGTCCCCATTCAGTCAATCGAGCACCCATGACAGGAGCATCCCTTAACCCCCTCCTGTTCAACGGTCGATCATGATCCGATAATCCCCGGTTATCCCAGCTCGATTTTGCGTGCCTGACAATGACTAAGGTTTTCATATATTAAAAACTTGTATCATGGGGGAAAATCCCAAGGCCTTCAGTGAGAAGATAATTGGTTTTATAGTTCATAATAGTTTGCAGCTGCTTGGGCGGCTACCTTATTTAATATATCTTCCAGCTGATGGTTGACTTGGGATAAATCAGAATGATCCTTCGGTATTGTAAATGGTTCTCCAACATGAACATGGATTTTGCTATATGGCAATGGCAAGGTATAGCGATCCCAACGGGGAACGTGATAAGCATGGCGACAGTAACAACCAACCGGTATGATTGCCGCACCTGTTTTTTTCGCTATATAAGATAATCCTGGTTTTACTTTATAAGCAGGACCAGCAGGACCATCCGGGTGGATTAGAAAATTCTTGCCGGAAGAAATTTTCCTCATCAAACCGATCAATTTTCGGCTCATCCCAAGAGTGGTATCGCCTCCTAGATTTAATGGAATCGATTCAATATTCAATTTTCGGGTAAAAACCTCTAATACCTCTCCCCGGTGATCATCCGGAATTATCACAGCAAAAGAAGCTATGTCCACTTTCTTTCTCAATGAACCAACCAACATCATCGTCATCCCGTGCCAGCTCGTGATGATAACTGGATTTCCACTTTGCTGAACAATTTCAATTTGATCAAATCCAGAAATGCAGATACGACAGGTTCGATAAACCAGAACTGAAAAGAAATAGAGTAATATGCCGCTTATTTTATTAATCATCCATTCACACAGAAAAGATCTCAATTAAAGGGGGGTAATTGTTGAGAGAATATCAAAAAACGTTTCGACTAATGGATATTGCCAAACTCCCCAAACTAATGATCAATATGGAAGCAAAAATGGAAGAGAATGGAATCAGGCCAAGACCAATTATGCAATATATCAATATGAATTTCTTGGATGGAAGATACCAGGGGGAAGTAGGGAAACGCATTTTACTGATCATCAAATAACTGAGGATTAATGACAGGATAATGTAAATACCTAACGGTAGTGAATAATCAACATAGAAAAGATCAGAGAGTACAGTCAGGGATAAAATAATTCCTGATTGGGTTATTGTTAAACCCAAGGAATCATGATGATAACTTTGTTTTGGTGGTTCAAGGTTAAACCGGGCGAGCCTGAAAGCTCCAGCCCAAATCGGGAGAATAATCAACGGAAGCAGCCAAAAACTAAAGCTATCTCGATGTTCAATATGATGAAGTATAAGAAGCAGAGGAGCTATACCAAAA
>JAZFRV010000194.1:0-2006 GCA_036445875.1 Anaerolineales bacterium | reverse complement strand
CAGGTCTGGTTAGATTTCTGCGAAAAATGTGAGTATCTGGATAACAAATCAGTGGAAGATTTTTATAGGACCTATGATTTCATCATAGGTAAACTTGTCAAAATGATCTGCTCTCCAGAGAAATGGTCAATTTAATCTAAATATCAAATAATAATATTCTCTCTTTATCTCAAAATCTCCCCCTAACTGGTCACCTAATCTCCAAGTCACCTCGTCTGGCTGTTCTGCTATTCAAATAATTAACTTCCCTCAACCTCAACATCAAATCCTGACTCAGATCATTCATTCCCATTCTCCAGCCCCAATTTCCGCTGGGATTTCCGGGATAGTTCATCCGGGCTTGATTGTCCAGATTGAGCAAATCCTGCATGGATGCAATCGCGAATACAGCTACCGAGGACCAGGCAGCCTGGATCAAATCCCAGGCGATTTCCTCTCCAGATGAATTTAAATAACGCTGCGCAAAAGATCGTTCTCCTTCATCAATTCGCTTGAACCATCCCAGAACAGTGTCATTGTCATGTGTGCTGGTATAGACGATACAATCTTCTGGATAGTGGTGAGGGAGAAATTGATTAGATTCACCACTGTCAAAAGCGAATACCAGGATTCTCATTCCTGGTAAGTTAAACTCCTCCAACAACTGAGCTACATCAGGTGTGATATCACCGAGATCTTCGGCGATGATTGGCAGGACACCAAGGACTTCCTTGACCTTTCGGAAAAATGGTGCTCCGGGACCAGCTACCCAGCGGCCGGTTTCTGCAGTTTTTGCTTTGGCAGGGATTTCCCAATATCCAGCAAATCCCCGAAAGTGATCCAGCCGCACAATGTCCACCAATGATGTGAGGGATCGCAGTCGATTCATCCACCACTTGAAATTATCTTGAGCATGGACTTCCCATTTATAAAGGGGATTTCCCCATAATTGACCGGTTGGTGCGTAATAATCAGGTGGTACGCCAGCAACTACGGTTGGTTGACCGGTTTCATCGAGGTGTAAGAGCTCGGGTTGCACCCAGGCATCCACACTGTCATGGGCGATGAAGATGGGGATATCTCCAATAATTTGGATGCCTTTTTGGTTGGCATAGCTGTGGAGCTCATCCCATTGATGGAAAAACAGGAATTGATAATATTTCTGACGCTGAATTGCAAATTCATTTTCACTCTGAAAAGATTTCAAGATCCCTGGATCCCGGTCTCGTTGGGGACCGGGCCATTCCCACCAGGGTTTATTCCCCTGGGATTCTTTTAGTGCCATAAATAGTGCATAATGATCAAGCCAAAAACCTTGTTCAGCACAGAATTTACTGAACTCTTTTTTCAATTTAATATCGGAAAGGTTTTGAAATTGTAGATAAGACCGGGATAAAAGATCCAGTTTCCAGAAAATCACCTGCCCAAAATCAACATTTTGAGTTGGAAAATCAGGTTTGTTAACCAGATCATCGGCGTGAATCAAATCATCCAATAATAACTTATCTGGACTGATCAGGAAGGAATTGCCTGCGAAAGCGGAAAAACACTGGTAAGGGGAATCTCCAAACCCAGTAGGTCCCAGGGGAAGAACCTGCCATAATCCAGTACCGGATTCTGCCAGGAAATCAATCCAGCGGTAAGCTTCCGGTCCCAGATCTCCGATACCAAAAGGTCCAGGGAGACTGGTGGGATGAAGTAGGATGCCGGAGGAACGTTTAAAATTCATAAGTTAGAAAAATTGTTGGATTATTTGGTCAAGGAATTATACTATTCAACTAAACCTTCTTGGTTGGGAAATGCTAAAACAGTAGAGCGTAATCCGTCTAAATGTCTGCTGTTAGTTATTTTCCGATTCTTAGATTTGATAAAACAAGAAGTAATATCTAACCAATTTCTCTCTCTCCGGGATAGGTTATACTTGGTATGCAAGAGAGGAGAGCTTCCATGGATTTACCGCTTCAAAAACCAATCCTGGTCACGGGTTCACACAGATCTGGCTCCACCTGGGTCGGTAATATGTTATC
>JAZFRV010000193.1:0-2363 GCA_036445875.1 Anaerolineales bacterium | reverse complement strand
TTTAGAACATGAGTAATGATGGTCGCGCCGCTGCCGCCGATATTCTGGGCCATACCGATCTTTACCCCATCAATTTGGGCAGGACCGGCCTCACCGCGCAATTGGGTGACAGTTTCCACAATTTGATACATACCAGTCGCGCCAACGGGATGTCCCCTGGCTTTTAATCCCCCCATTGTTGTGATTGGAATCTTTCCCTCGGGAGTAATCTCACCATCCAGCGCCAACCGTGGACCCTGCCCCCGTTCGGCAAATCCACAGGCTTCCAGGGAAAGGGAAGACATTATCGTAAAGGCATCATGGACTTCAAAAAAATCGATTTCTTCCGGACCGATGCCTGCCTGGTCATAGGCCTTCTTGGCTGATTTTTCCGCTGCGGACAGCCACAAGGGATCCTGCCGGTCATGGACAGCCAGGCTATCCGTTGAGACAGCTGATCCAGCAATTTTAATATTAGGTTTTCCTTTTCGGCCTTTAACCAGATCGGCGGGAACAACGACAACTGCCGCCGCGCCATCCCCAATCGGTGAGGCATCCATCAGGTTTATTGGATCGGCGATCATCACAGCTTTTTTGTAAATATCTGCTGTGATCGGTTTTTGGAAACGGGCATTGGGATTCTTGGCTCCATTGGCATGAGCATTGATTGAAAACGGGGCAAAATCTTTATGCTGCCAGCCATATTCATGCATATAACGGCGCATAATAAGTGCGTTTAATCCCACAAAAGTTACGCCGTGGATCCCTTCCCAATCTGCACTGGCTGCCGTTGCCAGCGCCGATGTAGTTTCCCGGGGAGAGGTATCGGTCATCTTTTCCACACCAACGGCCAGCGCGCTGGTAACAATTCCGGACCCGACTGCCATCATCGCGGTTCTTAATGCCAGGGCGCCGGAACCACAAGCTGCCTCAACCGTCATCGCTTCAATACCCCGCATACCAATCCAATCAGATATTAGGGCACCCAGGTGGCTCTGTTTATCCAGCTGACCCGCCATCATATTACCAACATATAACGCTTCGACTTGGGTTAATTCAGCGTCTTCCAGGGCAGAAAATATCGCTTCTCCTGCCAATTCAACCAGCCGTTTGCCCCAATGTTCCCCTACTGGTACCTGACCAATCCCAATTATCGCAACTTCCTGCATATCTTTTATTCTATCCTTTCCCTCAGTGATTACACAAAAAATATTCTTGAAGGGAAACTATCTGGAATCTACACTCATAATTATGTTCATGACTGCTATCAATTCCTATCAGGATAGTTTGGAACGATCGCAGTAATATATATCCCGGAATCAAATACAACGAATACGAAAGGAACAACTATTTCAATTTAGTAGACCTTTGGAATTAATTTGTATGAATCTTTCAGATAATTCTCATACCCGTCCACTTCAGCTAACAGTATTTTCTCCTCATAACTTATTTTCAGAAGCAGGTCTATCAAAAGCGCGACCCACAAAAACAGCCTCAAATAAGTAAACCGATCAATGATCAGAGGCAAGGTGGTCAGCAACAGAGCCAAATACATCGGATGCCGAATAAATCTATAGGGTCCGATCTTAACAAGTTTGCTCCGGGAAAGGGGATTCGGAGTAATGTTGAAGTATCCTGGTTTCATGATTAATACTGCCCAGATTCCCAGGAACAAGCCTATTGTTTCAATAAATAAAAGGATTTTTTTTGCTGCGAATAGCGGTCCAGTAACCCCGATCAATCCGAGGGAAATGATTTGGACAATAACAAATAACCAGGATTTCCAGACAGTTTTCTTTGTATAATCCATTTTTACACCCCATAACCAATAAAGATTGATTTTATCTACAATTTTAAAAGAATGAGGCAAGGGTGTTGCCAACCTATTCTCCACCACTAATTTTTAGGGGTTCGAATAACCCGATTTCTAAGCAGAGGATCTATTTTAGCACGGCTGCGGCATTTGCCAGCACTACCAAACTCAGAAAAATGACGATAAAGATACTACTGCCAGACTGCGCGGCAAAAAACAGGATTATTCCAGGAATTATCATTAACAGGAAGAGGATCAAATAAAATAGATAAAGCCTGCTTCTTAAGGCGGGAAATAACTTTTTCATACGAGGATTATCCCAATCATGGTCATAACGCTGACTATTAATAGCAATACACAAATAACAGGGAGCAGCTTTCTTAATATATCCCCTTCCTGACCTTCCAACCCGGCTGTGCTTGCGCCCACAATAACCTTTGTCGGTGCGACCACAGATCCCAAAGCACCGCCTGTGGTTTGAGCAGCCAGAATAATTGCGGCAGGTAAGCCCAAAAGCTCAGATGTCCGCAACTGCAGGGCAGAGAATACCAGGTTTGAATTGGCATTACTA
>JAZFRV010000192.1:0-2520 GCA_036445875.1 Anaerolineales bacterium | reverse complement strand
GATCTGGAGGAATTCCCTACCATTAATAGTGGAGAGCCTCTAAACCTACGAATGCACTGTGCAGTCGGCCGAATCAACCAACCTAATTGGATGGACCGGATACCAGCGGCCTGTCCGAGGTGAGGGATGGATATCTCCGGTCAACCTTGTGGTTTCAACCGGCAGCAGTATATCCGCTCCCAGCATCAGCTGTCAGCTATTCCTGAAGGTAGGATTTTTTCCTGAACTTGTCCGTTGGGTACAATTTAGAAGGACACGTAATGTCCAAAAGCGACTAGAAAGTGTTTCTTACATATTTGTAATTTAATTAGATTGTAATTTGGAAAACATTCAGGATACAATAATATATATGAATTCTTTTTAAGAAAACTGGGCAGCCAAGCGGAAAAGCGAAGATTTGATGCGCTCCAGATTAAGTGGTTTTCCAAAAGGAGTTTAAGGTGCGCTAATGAAAACCAATCTAAACATCCTCCTAATTGATGAAAATCAAGAAGATCAAAAAAAAATAGAGCAGTATATTGCCAGCAAGAATCTACCTTTTGACCTGACGGTTGTGAGTTCTGTGCTTGACGCTAAAGAGAAATTTGATTCTGCAAAATTCGATTTGGTTTTAAGTGAGTATCACCTGGACAACAGCACTACTATTGATCTGATTGACAGGTTGGGAAATCCCCCATTAATCATACTCTCGGAGGGAGATAACAGGAAAAATGCGGTTCAGGCATTAAAATCCGGGGCTGCAGATTATTTGTTCAAGGATGGACAGGGTGAGTATCTAAAAGTTCTGCCAGCTGCTATTGAAAAAGCAATCCAGGAAAGAGAACAGGAAAATGATTTTCATAAATATCATAACCAGCTGGAAGAGATTGTGGCTGGACGCGCCCAAGTCCTGATCCAATCCAATCAACGCCTGACAGATGAGGTCTTACAGCGCGCGCATGCCGAAGAAGAACTCAGAGAAAGCAAAGAGATTTATCGCCGATTTTTCCTAACCTCTCGTGATGCTGTCTTTATTACCTCTGATGATGGAAGCTGGATTGATCTGAATCAGTCTGCGATTGAGCTCTTTGGTTATCAAAACAAGGAACAGTTATTGAGCGTTAGTATCTTCGATCTTTATCATAAGCCGGAAGAACGCGAGGGATTCACCCAGGTAATTAAGGAAAATGGATTTACAAAAGATTACCCTATCAAACTGCTAAAAAAAGATGGCAGCGTTTTTGATGCTCTGATCTCGTCAACGCTTTATGTGGTGGACAATACGGCGGTGGGATATCAAGGTATTATTCGAGATATTTCCCAAGAAATTCAAGGCGAAGAAGAACGTCAGCAATTATTGAACCAGCAGGCTGTAATTGATGAACTTTCCATCGATGTTGGTTCTGTTCTGGAATTAGAAATGCTCTACGAGAGCATCATTTCTCAAATCCTTAAATTGTTCAAACTGGATACGTTTATTATTTCCAAATATGACTCCAAAAATGACCTCATAGAAGCAAAATTTGCCTGGGGTGATGGAAAGCCATTGGCTTCAGAGAGTCTTCATACACTGCCCCTAAATAAATTCGGGCATGGAAATAAAAGCCGGGTATTACGCTCCAAAAAGACAGTTTATATTCCTGATTTATTGAAATATCAACTCGAAAATAAGGATCAAAACAGTAATGACATAGCTGGAAGTGAAATATTAAGTTTAGAAGAAGACGATCAGCAAGTTAATTTTTCAACGCTCCTCGCTCCGTTGATCGTGGATAAGCAAGTTGTCGGTGCGCTGCAGATTCTAAATAATCAGGTTGACGCTTATACCAAGGCGGATCTTGCCTTATTTACAAAAATAGCGAATGTGGTGGCAATCGGCCTGCAAAAAGCCTACTTGTTCGAGGAATCTGAAAGACTGGTTGAAAAATTAACAACTCTATATCAAATTGAAAAAACGACCTTAGAAAATCTTTCTTTACCCACAACTCTGGATATATTGGCAGATCAGCTTGTGAGGGAGCTGGATGTGGACGCTGCAAACATATTATATCTTCACCCAACATTAAAAACCTTGAAGCTTATTGCCCAAACCGGATTTCGCCAGGATATTTTACAGAGTACAGACCTAGAAATAGGTGAGGGCTATGCAGGTACCGCGGCCCAATCACGCAGCACCATCCACATACCTGATCTTACTCAGGAAGAAACGAAGTTCGCTAAAAAGCTGGTAACCGCCGGAGAACAATTTATATCCTACTTTGCTGTACCACTTCTTGCCAAAGGGAATTTGGTTGGCGTGTTGCAAATTTTTCACCGCAGCCCTTTAGATCCAGATCCGCCGTGGGTTGAGTTGCTAGAAATGGTAGCTGGATTAGCTGCAATCACAATTGAGCATCAAAATCTCCAAAAAGACCTTGAGCGTTCTCGCACTGAAATTACTAAGGGGTTTGATGCGATCATTGAAGGCTGGGCTCAAGCTCTAGAATTACGCGGAATTGAATCCCCCGGGCCTGCAAGTCGCTTGGTGGACCTGACTCTGCG
>JAZFRV010000191.1:0-4465 GCA_036445875.1 Anaerolineales bacterium | reverse complement strand
CATGTTGGTTTCAGCTCCCAGGCTGGAAAGAATTCCTTCTTTGAAGGAAATGGCAAGAGCGGAAGGATTGGAAACGCTGCCCTTCGGTTTGCTTGGCTATCCAGTATTGATGGCTGCGGATATTTTGCTTCCGCGGGCTAATCTTGTTCCGGTGGGAACCGACAACCAGGGCAATGTTGAATTGGCTCGGGAAATAGCCCGCCGATTTAATTATCTCTATGGGAAAGTTTTTCCAATTCCCGAAATTGAAGTAGAAGAGACATTAATTGGAACAGATGGGCAGGCCAAAATGAGTAAAACCCTTAACAACGCCATCTATCTTTCAGATAACCCTGCAGCCGTGGAGCAAAAAGTGATGGGGATGTATACCGATCCAAACCGGATCAGGGCAGATGTTCCTGGTGAAGTTGAGGGAAATCCAGTGTTTATCTACCACAGCCTTTTTAATCAGAACCGGGATGAGGTCCGGGAATTAAAGGAGAGATACCGCTTGGGTAAAGTTGGGGACGTGGAAGTAAAACAAAAGTTGTCAAAGGCGATTAATGATTTTCTGGATCCAGTTCGGCAGCGTAGAGCTGATTTTGCGCGTCACCCCGGAATCGTGACGGATATCTTGGCAGAAGGCGCCCTACGAATGCAGGACGAATCAGAGGAGACCTTGGCCATGGTACGGCAGGCAATGGGTTTACATGTTTATCAGGCATCACCCTCGTTAGAAGAAACTCCCCTGCAGCGCACCAAAGCATTTGGCGGCTTGGCATTTATGTAAATCTGGATAGAAAATAAAACCAATTATCTTATCAAGGAGGCAGAAAATGGCACAGAAAAAATATTTACTCAAAGAAAGTGATTTACCCCAATCCTGGTACAACATCAACGCAGATATCCCGGTAAAACCGGAACCGGTTCTTCATCCTCAAACCCTGGAACCTGTTACACCGGACTTCCTGTCCCAGATCTTTCCAATGAGTTTAATAGAACAAGAAGTCAGCACTGATCGATATTTACCAATTCCTGATGAGGTTCAGGAGATCTATAAACTCTGGAGGCCAACTCCTCTGGTACGAGCCCGACAGTTGGAACTCGCGCTGGATACCCCGGCCCATATCTACTTTAAGAATGAAAGTGTTTCTCCAACTGGCAGTCATAAACCAAATACGTCTGTTCCCCAGGCTTATTACAACAAAAAAGAAGGTGTGGAAAGTCTGACAACTGAGACCGGGGCAGGTCAATGGGGATCAGCATTATCTATGGCTGGATCCTTTTTTGATCTTAATATTGAAGTATATATGGTCAAAGTATCTTATGATCAGAAACCGTACCGCCGGTTAATGATAGAATCCTTTGGCGGTGAGGTTTATCCCAGCCCCACGAACAGGACAGCTTATGGAAGGGCGGTTTTAGAAGAAAATCCGGATACACCTGGCAGTTTGGGCATGGCTATTTCCGAGGCGGTCGAAGCCGCAGTTACATCTGAAGGAAAAAAGAAATACAGTCTGGGATCAGTTTTGAATCACGTCTTAACCCATCAATCAATCATTGGAGAGGAGACATTAAAACAAATGGATCTGGCCGGAGAATATCCGGATGTGGTCATTGGGTGTGTAGGCGGAGGCTCAAATTTTGGAGGGATTGCCTATCCGTTCCTCCGGGAAAATTTACTAAATGGACAAAAAACCCGCCTGCTGGCTGTTGAGCCTGCTGCGACACCATCACTCACCAGGGGTGAGTATGCTTTCGATTATGGCGATACTGCCCGGATAACACCGGTTCTGAAAATGCATACCCTGGGCCATGAGTTTATACCTGCCCCTCTGCACGCTGGAGGCTTAAGGTATCATGGAATGTCTGCCAGTGTTTCTGCGCTTTATAATGGAGGATATATTGAAGCGGTCGCTGTACCTCAAATGGGAACATTTGAAGCCGGGCTTCTATTTTCCCGGACAGAGGGGATTATTCCTGCGCCAGAGACTGCCCACGCTATCAGGACAGCCATCGATGAGGCACTGGAAGCAAAGGAGTTGGGGGAAAAACGAGTGATTGTGTTTAATTTATCCGGGCATGGGTATTTTGACTTGGCTGCCTACCAGGAATACCTGCAGGGAGACCTAAAAAATTATCAGCATCCGCAGCAAGCAATAGAAGAGGCTTTGAAAAAATTACCTGAAGTAAAGCTTTAAGTTTTTTATGGAGGACGGGTAATCCCGTCCTCCGTTTGCTTTTACTCGAATTACCTTCTGTGGAGCACCAGTGATAACCTAAATGATACCCGGATTACTATTTTGGCAATGTCGTGATTAAGATTTGTAATAGGTAAGCGAGCGGAGGATTAATTGGGAATAAAATACCTGGATTGAGTTGGATTATAAATACCAGCCTTAGCAGTCATCGTGTCGGCTTGCCATCCAGATCTCATGCGGGGTGGGGGGAAATTCTGATTGTTGTAACTGTGCTGCTTCTTGTCTTGGCTCCCCTTAGTATCAGAACTCTGCGGTTTATGGCAGACAATCAAAAAGATAAAAAGATCGGGGGAAGGAATAATCCTTTGCTCTGGGAATTTATTTACTCTAAAACCAACAGCACCTGGTTTCGCTCCACATTGTCATTCAGACTGGTTTGTAACCGTGTTATTATCCCTGCCCTGGGCGCAATAAGTTCATTCTGCATTTTCATTGATTCCAGAATCACCAACACTGCACCTTCTTTCACTTCCTGCCCTTCCTTAACGGGGATATCAATTACCAAACCAGGCATGGGTGATTGAAGGATGAACTTGCCTTTTTCGATGGACCCCTGACCGGAAGCCGTGTGCAGGAGCCTTTCCCGCTCATCTTCTACTCGAATGGAGAACTGCTTGCCTCTCAATAATACTTCCCAAACCCCATTTTCCTGGTAGATATTAGTCTCAAATGACATCCCTTCTACAAGAAGTGAGTAAGACAAATGCTGGCGGAGTATCTGAAAATCATACTCATATTGTGTCCCGTTGATCACAGCTCGGTTATCCGAGAGAATCTCGATTTGATATTCTCTCCCATTGAGTTCTGCAAAGTATTTTTCCATCTCGATCCTATTCTCTGGTTTGTTCCCAACGGCTGACCCATTTCCAATTGCTCGGATCTCTTTTTGACCGCTGCATATCCAGCGCCGACTTCTGGCTGTGTTCATGGGCTGCCAATACGGCCGCCAGGGCAGCGATTTCCGATAGGATTTTGTCATCATGACTGGTAGATAGGGCTGGTAAATTATTCTGGGTAAATTGGGTGTCAAAATCCCCAGCCTGAAAACTTGGATTTTGAAGAAGGTGTTGGTGAAAAGGTATGTTTGTCCGGACACCAATGATCCGGTATTCTTCTAGGGCGCGTTTCATGCGGGCTATGGTTTTCGCCCGGTTTGATTCGTGAACGATTAACTTGGCGATCAGGGCATCATAATATGGTGATATTTCATAACCGGAGTAAACTCCCGAATCCACTCTCACCCCCGGTCCAGCCGGTTGAAGTGATTGAGTAATAACGCCGGTAGACGGTAAAAATCCATTGAAAGGATCTTCTGCATTGATGCGGCATTCCATTGCCGCCCCGTTGAGTGTAATATCCTCTTGTCTCAAGAGAAGGGGTTCCCCCGCCGCGATTCGAATCTGTTCCTTGACAATATCTATCCCTGTTACCGCTTCTGTAACCGGGTGCTCCACTTGAAGCCTGGTATTCATTTCCAGGAAGTAATAATTCTTATCTTTGTCAACCAGGAATTCGATTGTGCCTGCATTGATATACTCCACTGAACGGGCAGCCTGAACAGCAACAGAGCCCATTTTATCCCTCAATTCCTGATCATTACCTATGAATGGAGAGGGCGCTTCTTCAAGCAGTTTCTGATGCCGCCGCTGAATGGAACACTCCCGCTCTCCCAGGTGGATCACATTGCCCTGTTGATCTGCCAGGATCTGAAATTCAATATGGCGGGCGCCCTGGATGAGCTTTTCGAGATAAATATTGCTATCGCCAAATGAGGATTCTGCTTCGCGGCGGGCTGCTGACAATAACCCGGGCATCTCCTTTAAATCCTGGACTTCCCTCATTCCTTTTCCGCCGCCCCCGGCGGTTGGTTTGATCAGCAATGGGAATCCAATCTCTGGAGCAAGTTTTAATAGTTCCTCATCTGGAAGATTACCCTTCCCTTCAGTCCCTGGAATAATCGGCACTCCGGCTGCAGTCACTGTGTTTCTGGCAGCCTGTTTGTCTCCCATGGCGGCGATTGAGGAGGGTTTGGGTCCGATAAATATGATGCCTTGATCCTGGCAGGATTGTGAAAAATCAGCCCGCTCTGCCAGAAATCCATAGCCAGGGTGAATTGCATCTGCCCCACATTTTTTTGCGATTTTTATGATCTTATCTCCTCGGAGATAAGATTCACTGGCTTTGGGAGGACCCAAGTAGTAGGCTTCATCGGCATAACGGACATG
>JAZFRV010000190.1:0-3145 GCA_036445875.1 Anaerolineales bacterium | reverse complement strand
CGAGGATATCCTATGGGATCTTGATCAGGCCCTAGATGGATAGAAATCCTTTAAGGATTGGATCTTTCCAGTTCTTAAAACTATAAGTAATAAACAAAAAGTAACATCCACCCGAACGGGTGGATGTTACTTTGGACGTTAGTGGACATCAGCGGGAAGGGGAATATCAGAGCCCCTATCCCGCGACTCCAACACAAGAGTGTTAGAAATCTCGATCCCTCTGCGCCGTTCTCCATCATTGATGAGTGGTTTTGCTATCAATATTCATGAGCCACTGATCTGGAGTAAGTTGCTCAAAAAATTGGCCATTTCCAATGGAATAAGACTGACTGGTTATGGTTTATTTTATTTACTCATCCCCAAAAGCGAACCGCAGTAATTCTACTAAGATATCCATGCCGCTGGCATCCTCCTCCTCATAGAGCGTTATACCGTAAATTCTATGTCCCCTAATAAATCCAGGGAATAATAATAACCCTATGGCAATCTGGGTCTTTATTATTGCTTGCCGGTATTGTTGGATGTTGACGGTGAAATCTTCTATTATTATAATTTTATAATTGAATCGAGGAACCTTTCCTGGATAGTAATTTGATTTTCAGGTACAATTTTCGGTTCTGTAGTTGGTGGGGTTCAGAGCTTCGAAAAGACAGCTTGTGGATGAGTATCGCATCAATCAACAGCGGCATCATCAGTGTGATATTTATCGGGGCAATTCTCTTGAGCGCCATTGAAAAGGACTTATTTGTCCGTTCTGGAAATTTTCATTTTTTCTTTTCAGATTGGTCCAAGCAACAAAGATGGAAAAGCAACGATAAGGTTTTAGAGAGGAAAATTGGGCAATCGATATAGACTTATAGGAGATTTATTCGTATACTTGATGAATAAATTTTACTTTCCCCTAAATTTTCAAAGGCGAATGTTATGGTATCCCCTGAATTGACTTTTGAAGAACAACCCTCATTGGATCAACGATTACGATTATTTCGTTGGATTATCCCGCTAAGTTTCGCTTTGGTATCGATACTTTATCAACTCGTTGTCGCGGATAGGGTCTCTCGGGAGTTTGGGCATGAAACTCACCTTGTGATTGAAATTCTATTTTATGGCACGGTTGGTCCTTTGGCTGCTTTTTGGGTAATACAGCTGATCAAAAAATGGTTGGAAGAAAAAGAACTTGCCGAAATCCATGCGCGTCAAATTGAACGCCATCTGGCATCGATTATTGCTGCTTCTGCGGATGCAATCATCAGTCTCGACTTTGCAGGTCTAATTGAGTCTTGGAATAATGGTGCAAGACTGATCTATGGTTACGAAGCAGATGAAATGCTCGGTCAACCTTTTCAGGTCTTATTTGGTAGCGGCAAGTCAGCTGCAGTTGAGTTTGATTGGTTGGCAGAGGAAATTAACCAGAGAGGATTTCTACGAGGGTATGAGACAATGAGCTGGGGAGGTGATGGTCACCCAATAGCGGTAGATCTGACTGGTACCAGCCTTTTAAATGCCCAGGGAGATTATTGTGGTATTTCGATCATTATGCGTGATATCACGCATCGTAAACAGCGAGAAGAAGATATAAAGCAACTTAATGCCAGCCTTAATATGCAGGTGGCTGAAAGGACCCAAGAATTAGCGGATAAAGTCATTGAGTTGGACCAGGCAAATCAAGAACTTCAAAAACTTGATCAATCCCGTTCAGAATTTATTTCCCTGGTTTCTCACCAGGTTCGAGCACCCCTCACAAATATGCAGGGGGCAGTTGAGCGCATGCAAGCCGACTGTGGTGTAATCAATAATACCTGCGGGCGGATGTTCACAGTCCTTGAGCAGCAAATTTCCCGGACTGACCAACTTGTCCGCGATGTTTTGAATGCTGATCGTATTGAGTCGGGTGAAATCGGAGTGAATCTTGAACCAATTTCAATTTTACCCACAATCCGACGGGTGGTTGAGCAATTTCATGCCCGGACCTCAAATCGCCATGTAATTGTCCATGATAAACCGGGCATGCCCTTAGTCCTAGCTGATTCTCTTCGGATTTCAGAAGTGTTACTAAATTTGCTTGATAATGCTGATAAATACAATCACCAAGACAAAGATATTTCTATTGAAGTCCATGCTGATCAAACAGAAGTTTCTGTGATTGTGCGGGATTTTGGTAAAGGAATACCGCCGGGTGAAATTGACCTTTTGTTCGATAAGTTTTATCGCACAGATAGCAGCGATTCGCAAACTGTGTATGGGTATGGGCTGGGGTTATATGTCTGCCGCAGCTTAATTGAAGTTCATGGTGGGCGCATCTGGGCAGAGAATCATAAAGATGGAGGAGCTGTCTTCACTTTCACCCTCCCGGTATGGGTAGGCAAATAGTATGACCAAAGAAAAAATCTTGATAATCGATGATGACGAAACCCTTTTGGAACTGCTTGCCGAACATATCCACAAGGCGGATTTTCAGCCATTCACAGCTAGCAGTGGTGATCAAGGGTTAAAACTAGCAATAGAAGAAGACCCGGATTTGATTATCCTCGATGTAATGATGCCTAAGATGGATGGTTGGGAAATTTGTAGACGGCTCAGGGAAAATTCCAAGATTCCAATCATCATGTTGACGGCAAAAGCAGAAGAGGTCGATAAGCTGCGGGGTTTTCATTTGGGCGTGGATGATTACGTAACAAAGCCATTCTCATTTTCAGAGCTCATCGCTCGTGTTGGCGCCGTATTACTCAGAACAGGGAGAGGAGTAGAAGCAGGAAAAAAGGTAACCAGTGGGGAAATAGCTATTGATTTTGAAAGTCGATCCGTAGAAGTGTCCGGCGAAATGGTTGATTTCACTCCAACTGAATATCGGCTGTTGGAAGTTCTGGCTCGCCACGCAAACCGGACTGTTCCCACTGAGCGTTTACTTGTAGAAGTTTGGGGATCCGAGTATGCTGGAGAACGCATTCATGTAAAACATTATATTTGGGCGTTGCGTAAAAAGCTTGAGATTGATCCTGGCGCACCAAAACATATTCTCACCGAACGGGGATTTGGATATCGGTTTGAATAACAGGTTGTTAATCCCGACCTAAACCACACTCCATCTAGACCAAATCTAGACCTTCACACATTAATATAACAGTAGGAAAAATTAAAGTTCCTT
>JAZFRV010000189.1:0-4451 GCA_036445875.1 Anaerolineales bacterium | reverse complement strand
GAGATGATTGGATTATTTTTTTTGTTTATTATTTACTCTGCTCACCACCTCGAGCTCAGTATAGGTGGAATGATTAAACAAGAACATCACCTGGCAATAATATTCATATTGGGACTTCTTTTCGTTTTTGTGAGGCGAAGACGACGGTATATTTTTATAAATAAGTTATGGTAAACTCAAGGGAGAGTTCGACCGGTATTCAAGGAGAATCTGACATGGCAATATCAAAAGCTGAAGAGATGGTCAAGCGCTTGCGCGAGATGCAAGCCGCAACACCAGAAATTGAAGCCTCAGCAATCATTTCAGTTGATGGGCTTACAATTGCTTCAGCCCTTCCGTCTGACGTTGAAGAAGATCGTGTATCCGCAATGTCTGCCGCGATGTTGAGCTTAGGAGACCGGATTGCTACAGAACTAAATAGAGGTACGCTGGACCAAGTTTACATTCATGGCGATGATGGCTATGTGATCCTCTCTGCAATTGGTGATGAAGCCGTACTAACTGCCCTTGCCAAAGAGAAAGCAAAATTGGGTTTGGTTTTCCTGGAGATGCGACGGGCTGCGGATGATCTCAGTCAATTTATCGATTAATTGACACAATATTCTACCAAGAGCAATTTCGCGGGGAGGTCTGGAAATCCAGGTCCTCCCCTCTTCAATTAATGAAGAAGAATTAATTTAATAAGGTATTTATTATCATTGATACCAAAATCATTCAAAGATCAATATGAAAACAAAGTTCATTTTTCTTACAGGCGGAGTATTAAGTTCAGTGGGGAAGGGTGTAACTGCGGCGGCATTAGGCAGGCTGCTGAAAGAACGGGGGTATCAAGTAGCGATCCAAAAACTGGATCCCTATATTAACGTTGATCCCGGCACGATGAGTCCCTATCAGCATGGGGAAGTGTATGTCTTGGACGACGGCGCAGAAACAGATCTTGACCTGGGGCATTACGAACGGTTTATCGATACCAGTCTAAACCAGGTCTGCAATGTAACCACCGGCCAGGTCTATGAAGAAGTGATCATGCGAGAGAGGCGGGGTGACTACCTGGGAGGAACAATCCAGGTGATTCCACACATCACTGATGTCATCAAGCGCAGGATCAGCATGGTTCCCAAAACTACCGGTGCAGAAATTGTGCTGGTGGAAGTGGGTGGAACTGTAGGGGATATTGAGTCTCTGCCGTTCCTGGAGGCTTTCCGACAGATGAGAGGGGACCTGGGCAGGAAAAACAGCTTTTACATCCATGTCACCTGGCTGCCCTATATCGGAGCAACCGGTGAATTAAAAACTAAACCGACCCAGCACTCTGTCAGGGAACTACGATCTATCGGTATTTCACCGGATATGATTATCGCCCGCTCGGATCACCCAGTCGAGGAAGAGCTCCTAGACAAAATAGCCCTCTTCTGTGATGTTGATAAAGAAGCAGTGGTGCCAATGGAAACCACTGACACTCTCTATAACATTCCTTTGATGCTTGAAGATGCTTCAGTAGGAAAATTTATCACCCATAAAATGAAGATCAAAGATCGCCAGACGCCCTCCTGGGAGAAGTGGCGTGAAATGGTCTCAGATATCCGGAAAGTGAAACCGACTGTAAACATTGCCCTGGTAGGCAAATATGTGGAACTGCAAGATGCTTATATGAGCGTCCGGGAAGCGCTGCAGCATGCTGGTTTAGTAAATGGGGTTGATGTGGAGATCACCTGGATCCACTCAGCAAAGTTTGAAAAGGAAATTGATATATCTATCCTGGATGATGCCGATGGCATTCTGGTACCAGGAGGTTTCGGCGAACGCGGCATTGAAGGAAAGATCAAAGCCATTAACTTTGCCCGGGAAAACAAGGTTCCTTTCCTAGGTCTTTGCCTGGGTATGCAATTGATGGTGGCGGAAATTACCAGGCATCATTTTGGTGAGGTAAGCGCGAATTCAACAGAATTTAATCCCTCAACCATTCATCCTGTGATCGATTTAATGCCAGAACAACGGGATATCGTTGATAAAGGCGGGACAATGCGTCTGGGATTATATCCCTGCCGTTTGGTTCCGGGCACGATCGCCGCCAAAGCATACCAGGAAAAGTTAGTCCACGAGCGGCACAGGCACCGTTTTGAGTTTAACAATTCTTACCGGGATGAACTGGGTAAAGCCGGAATGGTCTATTCAGGTCTTTCCCCGGACGGAAAACTGGTTGAGATCGCCGAGTTGAAAGATCATCCCTTTATGCTTGGAACCCAGTTCCATCCGGAGTTTTTATCCCGCCCTTACCGGGCTCACCCCCTCTTTGCTGCCTTTTTACAAGCAGTGGTTGAGCATTCCAAGAATTAATCCCCTAAAAGAAAGATTTGGTATTTATTAATTAGGTCTGATAAACTACAGTAGGCGACGGATTATCAGATATCTATTTGGAGAAAAAATGTACACAAGAATTGAGTCAATTATCGGCCGTCAAATCCTGGATTCCAGGGGCAACCCCACAGTTGAGGTGGATGTTCAACTACTGGATGGAAGTGTGGGTCGAGCGGCAGTTCCCTCCGGAGCATCAACCGGAATTCACGAAGCACTTGAACTGCGGGATGGAGATAAGAAAAAATACGGCGGAAAAAGTGTATTTACTGCAGTAAATAATGTAAACGGCAAGATCTCTGATGCCCTGGCCGGAGAGGAGGCAACTCGGCAAAAAGAGATCGATAAAATCCTCCTTGAACTGGATGGAACCAGCAATAAATCCAAACTAGGAGCAAATGCGATCCTGGGTACGAGCCTGGCGGTTGCGAAAGCGGCGGCCTGCTCTTTGGAAGTTCCTCTCTATCAGTATATCGGCGGAGTGTATGCCCACGTCATGCCCACACCGATGATGAATATTCTCAACGGTGGAGAACATACGGATTGGCAGTCAACCGATGCCCAAGAGTTTATGGTGATGCCATTGGGGGCGCCAACATACTCCGAAGCGCTGCGCTGGGGTAGTGAAATTTACCATACTCTAAAATCTGTTCTGAAGTCTCACGGTTATGCCACTCTGGTTGGTGATGAAGGCGGATATGCCCCAACCCTGGGTTCCAATGCTGAAGCAGTTGAAATCATCCTGGAAGCGATCGAAGAAGCGGGTTACAAAGCGGGTGAAGATATTGGTATCGCCCTCGATCCGGCTGCGTCAGAGTTCTATGAAGAAGATACCGGTTTGTATAATCTGCGAACAGAAGGTAAAAAACTTTCCAGCGCTGAAATGGTCGCCTTCTGGGAGGAATGGGTTGAAAAATATCCCATAGTTTCCATCGAAGACGGCCTGGCACAGGATGACTGGGATGGCTGGAAATTGATGACTGAAAAATTAGGGGATAAAATCCAGATTGTTGGTGATGACCTGCTGGTAACCAATCCAGATCGGGTCCGCAAGGGAATCAAGGAAAAAGCCTGCAATTCCCTCCTGGTGAAAGTAAATCAGATCGGCAGCCTGACAGAAACCATTGAATCGGTTGAGACCTGCCACAGAGCAGGCTGGACAGCTGTCACTTCCCATCGATCCGGTGAAACCGAAGACAGCACCATTTCAGATCTGGCGGTCGCCCTTAATACCGGTCAAATCAAAACCGGTGCGCCTGCCCGTTCAGATCGGGTAGCAAAATACAACCAGTTGTTACGCATTGAAGAAGAGCTGGGAGATATGGCAGAATATGCAGGATGGAAACCGTTCCACAAATAAAAGATTAAATTTAGTACGGCATCTAACCGGAAACTGTATCCCTGAAGGATACAGTTTCCTCATTTCAGATAACAAAAATACGATCCCTAATCCTCTCAGGATTACGGATCGTATTTTTTTCAACAGAAATTTTCTTGGATTTAGAGCGCGTCGATCAAATCCTCATCAGAAATATCATCCAGTTCCTCGGTATCTTCCAGATCCTTGATTTCTACCGATTGGACTGCCTCTTTAATAGAAATATCCTCCCGGCGTTTACCGGGTTCCGGAGTGCCGCAGAAGGGACATAAACTCCAGGGAAGTTTCATCAATCGATCACAGGCATGGCAGGATTTCATCAACTTGGTGTGACAATTGGGGCAAACAATCCAGTCTTCCGCAGTATGCCGCCCACAGCCTGGGCAGGCTGATCTTTCTTCAATAGCCTGCAGCAGGGCTTCTTCTTCGAGCATGTGCTGGTATTCGTCTTCCATGGTTTGCGGAGGGCGTAAAATCAAATAAACCACAATTCCTGGTAAAAATAATACAGCAACAACCAGGACTGCCAGAATTCTCACCAGAGGATCCTTTACTCGCGAACGGACATCCCGGTAGGTCCAGATCAGTAAACTGAGCCAGAATGCAGCAATAAACGCTCCCCCCCAGGCAGCTGCAATCAGTAAAAAGTTGTTTAAAGATGAAGGATCAAATATCATCAAATAACTCCTCGACCAAAATTATACCTTAATTCAAGATA